>CAJFQI010000029.1 GCA_904419005.1 Candidatus Avimonas faecium
GAGGGCAAGCGAGGTCAACAGCTTGGAAAGCAGCAGGGGATCGCTTGCCGTCTGGGTGTGATGGGCGGCGAAAAGGAAGAGGCTGCGCGCCGTATGCAATATCCGGAAACATCCAAGGGGAGGTTCCCTCTTCGTCACGCTTTGCCGCCGTGCTTCGCGCCCTTGGCGCCGCCGAGGGATACGCCGTCCAGGATATTCGTCTCGTAGGTAAAGGTCAGCGCGTCCCGCTCCCGCTTACGCTTGAAGGCCAGCTCAATCAGCTTATCCAGCATCCTGGCGAAGGGCAGCCCCGCCGCCTCCCACAGGTAAAAGGCCAAGGAGCCGGGGATGGTGTTGATCTCGTTGATCCAAAGCTCCCCCGTCTCGCGGTTGTTCAAAAAGTCGACCCGGGCGACGCCGCCGCAGCCCAGGGCTTGGAAGGTGCGCACCGCCAGCTCCTGCACCCGCTCGGTCATCCCCTCCGGCAGCTCGGCGGGGAGGCGGCGCTTCAGGCTGCTCATCCCGGCGGATTTGGCGCTGTCCGCGTTGTTGAGGTATTTGTCGCTGAAATCCAAAATCTCATGGGAGGAAACCGGCTCCTCGCAGACCGAGGCTTTGGCCTCGTCCGCGTCGCCCAGCACCGCGCAGTTGATCTCCCGCAGGTTTTGCACCGCCGGCTCCACCAGCACGCGGGAGGCAAAGCCAAAGGCGGTATCCATCGCGGCCTCCAGCGCCTCCCGGTCCGCCGCGTAGGAGATCCCGACCGAGGAGCCGAGGTTGACCGGCTTGACGATGACGGGATAGGCCATCGCCCCTTCCACCCGGGCGCAGCCGGCCGACGGGTCAAGCAGGTACTCCCGCGCGCCCAGCACCACCGCATCCAGCACCGGCAGCCCCGCCTGCCTGAGGGCAGCCTTCATCAGGTATTTGTCCATCCCCACCGCCGAGGAGGTCAGGTCACAGCCGGCATAGGCGACGCCGAGCATTTCGAGCATCCCCATCAGGGTGCCGTCCTCCACATTCGTGCCGTGGACGACCGGGAGGGCCACGTCAAAGGCGCCCACCACGTTCTTCCCGAATTTTTTCATCGGGTACCGCACCAGCTGCACCCGGCCGCCCTCCGGCACCAGCAGGACGCGGTCCGCCTTGGCCAGGCAGCCCTTCAGGTCCTTATAGCTGTCGATCTCCCCCATATGCGCCCCGGTATAAAAGGCGTTGTCCTTGGAGATGTACACCGGCAGCACATCGTATTTGCTCCGGTCCAGGGCGGCGTAGGCCTGGATGCCGGAGATGATCGACACCTCATGCTCCACGCTGCGGCCGCCGAAAAAAACGGCAACGGTTGTTTTCATCGGAATCGCTCCCTTGCTGTAGCTTACAATAACCGGGTATCCACGGATCAAAAGTTGTCGGGCAGGTCGTTTTCCAGCAGGACGGTCCGCCGGCCCTCCGCGGGCAGGCCGTTTACCCAGGCGAGCCCCTCGGCCAGGTCCTTGGCGACGTACAGCCTCTCCTCCGGGAAGCCGGCCTCCAGCAGCCCCTCCTTCAAGGGCGGGGCCTGCTTCTCCCCGACCAGCACCGCATAGTCGCAGCGGGAGGCCGCGTAGCCGCCCAGCTCCTTGTTGAGGGCCGCCTGCCTCTCGCCGAGCTCGACCATCCCCGGCGTCACCAGCACCCGCTGCCCCTCAAAGCCGCCCAGCACATCCAGCGCGGCGCGGAAGCCGGCCGGGTTGCTGTTGTACGCATCGTCAATATAGCCGTTCGGCAGCAGCTGAAGCCGGTGCTCCACCGGCTTCAGCCGGCGGACGGGGGCGGCCAGCTCGGCCAAGGGGATCCCCAGCGAATGGGCGACGGCGATGCAGCCGGTGATATTCTGAATATTGTGCGCCCCCAGCAGCTTGGTGGTAAAGCGGCGGGACTCGCCGTCCGGCGCGACGACCGTGAAGGCGCTGCCGGAGGCGCCGACCGTGATCTCCTCCGCGCGGTAATCGGCCTGCGAACCCGGGGCCGCGCCGTAGGTTACGACCGGGGCGGCGACCTGGCCCATCCGGCCGCGGATGTATTCGTTGTCGGCGTTCAAAAACACCTTCCCGTCCGGCGGGACGGCGTCGGCCAGCTCGAATTTGGTCTTGACGATGTTCTCCACCGTCCCAAAGGTTTCAAGGTGCTGCTCCCCGATGGAGGTGATGACCCCGTACCGCGGATGCACCAGATCGCAGATTTCCCGGATGTCCCCGACGTTCTTCGCCCCCATCTCGGCGATGAACACCTCGTGGGTGGGCAGGAGCCGTTCCCGCACGGTGCGAACCACCCCCATCGTGGTGTTGTAGCTTTCGGGCGTCATCAGGACGTTGTACTTCACGCTCAGCAGCGCGTTCAGGAAATTTTTGGTGCTGGTTTTGCCGTAGCTGCCGGTGATGCCGATGGTGATCAGCCGCGGCATCCCCTCCAGCCGGCGGCGGGCATCGTTCACATAGCGGCGGCTGATCGCCGCCTCCACCGGGTGGTTGATATAGTTGGCCGCGAGCACGGCAAGCGGGGTCAGCACCGGCCAGAGGAAAAGCAGCCCCACGCTCAGCCGCACCATCCCGGTAAAATATACCACCAGGCCGACCGCCGCCAGCAGGACGGCCAGGGTCGCCAGCAGGCGCTGGACCCGGTGGGTAAACACCAGCGGTTTTTTGGCCTTTTTGGGCAGGTTCAGGACAAAATGGATCGCCAGCAGCGCCGCGCAGGCCCCCCGCACCTGCCAGTCGGTGGGCTTGAGCAGGAAGGCCGCCACCGCCACGAAGGCGAGCGCCATCCACCCCAGCTGGTTGAACAGGGCGGTGCGGTTCTCCTTCATCCAGCGGACGTACCGCTCCGGCCGGTAGGAATTGAGCTGGAGCATATGGACGTAATGCAGCGTCAGCACCCCGCAGTCCAGCGCATAAGCGGCGAACAGCAGGACGGTGGTCACAACGGTCAATATCGTGGTCATGGGCGCGTCTCCCTCAAACGAAGTTTCCAGCCATACGGCGCACGGCCGCACGCGGGGCGGCAGTATCAGCCGCCAGAGCCTGCGCGGGGCGAGCATCCTGGGCCGGGGCGGCCCAGCATCCCTCCGGGCGGCGGGCGCTCTTAGATAAACGAATCCAGCACCCGGCTGCACTGCCCCCACCGCTCGGCGAAGGCAAAATGCCCCGCCCCCTTGAGCACCACCAGCCCGGCGTCGGGGATCCTCTTTTCCATCAGCTGCCCGTCGGACAGGGGGGTGGCGGTGTCGTTTTCCCCCCAGATCAGCAGGGTCGGCGCGTGGATGCCGGGGAGGAGCGGGGTCAAGTCCTCCTTCAGGGACAGCACCATCGTCTGCCGCATGAGGGGGCTGGCGTTTTTGTAGTCGGAGGAACCGACCCTGCCCCGCATCTTCTCCGCCAAACCGGGCAGCAGATGCTTGGCCGCCTTATACGAATATACCTTTATATAATAGCCGGGGCCGTGCCGGGGCTTGATCCCGGCCGCGTCAAGCAGCACGATCTTCGGCACGCCAAAGGGCAGCGCCGGCCGGTTCATCAGCTTGATGATGATCCGCCCGCCGTAGGAATGCCCGACCAGCACCGGGGAGGACAGCTTGACCGCCGCGGCAAATTGAAGGACAAAGTCCACATAATCGTCCACCGCCCAGGGGCGTTCCGGCTCCTGGCTGCCGCCGAAGCCGGGCAGGTCGGGCGCGACCACCCGGCACCGGGTTTTCAGATGGTCAATAATCAGGCGGTAGGTCTCCGCCGGGGCGGCCCAGCCGTGCAGGAGCAGGACCTCGGGGCCCTGCCCTTCGTCAATATAGCGCACCTGCCGGCCGCCGATGGTGATTTCCACAGAGCCCCCGCCTCCTGCCATATTTTCCTTGCCGGGCCCGGCCGGCGTTTTCCCCGGCGGCAGGCACGGCGGCCTGCCTTTCTTGGCCTTAAGGGAAAAGTATACCATAGCCGCCGGGAAAAAGCAAACGCCGTATCGGCGGCTTTTCGTCCCTTTAGTATATGCCGGTTTCTTCCATTCCATACCGGAGGCCGCCATACGGGCGCCCGGTTCCGCCTTCATTCCGCAGAGTAAACGGCGTGAGCGAGAAGAGCGCGTCCCGCAAGGAAAAATGCGGGCCCATTCCGGGCCCGCAAGCGGTTTCTGCCTATTTTCTGCCTGAGCCGCGGCGCACCCGCTTATTCCGCGGCAAGTCGGGCGGCGATGGCGTCCAGGAATTCGAAGGTGTTGACCCCCCGCTTCTCCGGCAGGGTGGACATGTTGACCAGGTCCTTGGTCATCACGCCGCCTTCAATGGTGTCAATCGTGGCTTTTTCCAGCCGGTCGGCAAAGGCGGCCAGGTCGGCCAGGCCGTCCAGCTCCGCCCGCTTGCGGAGCGCGCCCGACCACGCGAAGATGGTGGCGACAGCGTTGGTCGACGTCTCCTCCCCCTTGAGGTGGCGGTAATAGTGGCGGGTCACGGTGCCGTGCGCCGCCTCGTACTCGTAGTTGCCCTCCGGGGAGACCAGCACGCTGGTCATCATCGACAGGGAGCCGAAGGCGGTGGCCAGCATGTCGCTCATCACGTCGCCGTCGTAGTTCTTGCAGGCCCAGACGAAGCCGCCCTCCGACCGGATGACGCGGGCCACCGCGTCGTCAATCAGGGTGTAAAAATATTCAATCCCCGCCTGCTCAAACTTCTCCTTAAACTCGTTTTCGTAGATTTCGGCAAAGAGATCCTTGAAGCGGTGGTCATAGGTTTTGGAAATGGTATCCTTGGTGGAGAACCACAGGTCCTGCTTAACCGACAGGGCGTAATTGAAGCAGGAGCGGGCAAAGGAGGAAATGGAGGCGTCGGTATTGTGCATCCCCAGCACCACGCCGCCGCCCTCAAAGGCGTGGATCAGCTGGCGGTGCTCCTTGCCCTCGGCGTCGGTGACGACGATCTCCGCCTTCGCGCCCGCCGGCACATAGCACTCGGTATCCTTATAGATATCCCCGTAGGCATGACGGGCGATGGTGATCGGCTTCTTCCAGTTGCTCACGCAGGGGGACACGCCCTTGACGATGATCGGCGCGCGGAAGACGGTGCCGTCCAGGATTGCGCGGATGGTGCCGTTCGGGCTCTTCCACATCTGCTTGAGCTTGTACTCCTCCACCCGCTGGGCGTTGGGGGTGATGGTCGCGCATTTGACGCCCACGCCGTATTTCTTGATGGCGTTGGCCGCGTCCACCGTCACCTGGTCGTCGGTCTGGTCGCGGTAGGGCAGGCCGAGGTCGTAATACTCGGTCTTAAGGTCCACAAAGGGGGTCAGCAGCTTGTCCTTGATCTCCTTCCAAAGGACTCGGGTCATCTCGTCGCCGTCCATCTCGACCAGCGGCGTGGTCATGGCAATCTTCTTCATGCGGTTTTCCTCGTTTCCTTGCAGATTTTCCCGGAGGGGCGCGGCGCCCGCGCTCCTCCGCCGGGCGGGAAGAGGCGGCGTTTCCGCCCTCTTTTCCACAGCATGGCTAAATTATACCACACTCTCCCTCCCTCTGGCAAATCCCGCTCCCTGGGCGGCGAAAAACCGTAAATTTTCCCAATTTTTCCCCGGATTTGCTTTGAATTCAAAACGATCCATGCTATAGTTAGGGTATAGGAGGGGGCAGAAATAGACAGGGAGGGCTGGTAACGGGAGTTGGCGCTTTCCGCCGCCCGGCCGGCCCGATCCTGCGCCGCCCCCCAAGGCCGGTTTGGGAAGGGGCCGGGCTAAGGCCGCCGGCTGCCTTTGAGAAGGCCCGGCGCTTGGAACCGGTCGGCCCATAAATACAGGACCGCTCTTCCCCGCCAAGCAGCGGCCGCCGAAGGAAAAAGGCCAAAAAGATAAGGAGGGCGAAGCATGACCCCCCTTTCCCGGCGTCTTGCCGCCGGCTTATCCGCCTGCCTGCTGACGGCCGCGATGGGCTGCTCCCCGGCAGAGTCAACGCTCGAACCGGACGCCGCCCTGGCCGGGCGCATCACCGAAACCGCCGGGCAGGCCGAATGCTCCCTGGACGGCGTGCTGGAGGGCTGGGATACGGTCCTCATTGACAACGCGTACCACCTCCCCTCTGCGCTCAAGGAAGAGGGGGTGGCGTACCGCGGGGCGATCAAAGACCTGCCTCAGCAGGACAGGACACTCGCGGTCGTCTTCCTGCGAGACGGCGCCGCCGTCGCCTACGCGCTGGTCGGCCAATCCGACGCGCCCGCCCTGGCGGGCTATCAGAACCAGCTGACCGGGGAAGCCTACCCCTATGGCACGGCCTTCACCCAGCCGGAGCCCTAACACAAAGCGGCCTTTTTAAAGAGGGGCAGCCTGGGAAATTTTCAGGCCGTCCCTCCTTTTATTGACAAAATTTATGGATCGATGTATACTATTCTT
The DNA here is from genome assembly GCA_904419005.1 of Candidatus Avimonas faecium. Classification (GTDB taxonomy): domain Bacteria; phylum Bacillota; class Clostridia; order Oscillospirales; family Acutalibacteraceae; genus Avimonas; species Avimonas faecium. Next base: position 6,378 of record CAJFQI010000029.1, read on the forward strand.
ATACAAAAGAGCCGAACCGGCTCCGATTAAAGGGGGCAAGTCGCTATGAAGGAATATCCCGTCATCACCATCAGCCGTGAGTATGGAAGCGGCGGCCGCGTCATCGGCAAACGCCTGGCGGAGGAGCTGGGGCTGCCTTTTTACGACAAGGACCTGATCACCCGTGCGGCCGAGGACAGCGGCCTGAGCCCGGAGGTCATCGCCGCGGCGGAGGACCACACCCCCAGCAGCCTGCTCTACTCCCTGTCCACCGGCGGCGGGCTGGCCAACCTGCTGGGCGGCACGGTAATGCCGCTGGGCGACCAGCTGTTCTTTGCACAGTTTGACGCCATCCGCAAGATCGCCGCGGAGGGCCCCTGCGTCATCGTGGGGCGCTGCTCCAACTATGTGCTCAAGGACCGGCCGGGCGCCCTGCATTTCTTCATCCACGCCGACGTGGACAGCCGGGTCAAGCGCATTACTGAGGAATACGGCGTGCCGGAGGAGGAGGCGGAGGCGAAGATCGCCAAGACCGACAAGCGCCGCGCCACCTATTACAACCACTATACCACCATCCGGTGGGGCCAAGCGAAAAATTACCACCTGTCCATTGACAGCGCCGCCCTGGGGATTGAGGGGACGGTCGCTTTCCTGCGGGATTTTGTGGCCGCCTATCGAAAAGAGCATTAAGGCCGGGAACGTCCCGCAAATATGGCCGGCCGCTCCTGCGCGGCCGGCAGGCGCGCCTGCCTTAGGCTGTGCAAGCAGCGGGACGCACGGGTACGCGGCTTCTGGGGGCGCGGGCGCCGCGCCTCCCTTCTTTCTGCCAAGGAGAGGAGCCGGCGGCCTGACGGCGGGAAACGGAGAAGGGGGCAAGGCATGGTATCTTCCCATATAGAAGCGACGATCCGCTGCGATGTTGCCGCCGTGTGGGACGCCGTTACAGCGGTCGGCCGCTATTCCTGGCGCAGCGATTTAAGCCGGACCGAAATCCTCAACGAGACGCAATTTGTCGAATACACCCTAAAAGGCTATGCCACCACCTTCACCATCACCGCTGCCGAGCCATGCAGGCGCTGGGAGCTCGCGATCGAAAGCCGCAGCATGAAGGGGCGCTGGGTCGGGCTTTTCACGCCGGAGGGCCGAGAAACGCACATCGATTTTACGGAGACGGTGATGCTGAAAGCGCCCCAGAAATTCTTTTTCCGGCCGTTTATCCAACCGTATCTTAAAAAGCAGCAGGCCCGGTTTGTTTCCGATTTGAAAAAAGCCCTGCAGCCGTAAAGGAGGGAACGGCACAGCCGGATGCCAGCGCCGAAAGGCCCGATTCCCCCGGTTTTCCCCGGATGGCGCGGCCTGCCTTCTCCGCGAAAACAGGCGGCAAACGATGCTTGACAGCATCGGGTTTTCATGGTAAAATAGCGGATGCCGCATGCCCTGGGCTGATCCAAGCGGACGGGCCGTCCCGGCCTATCCCGCCTACCGGCAGCGAGTCTGAAGAAAAGGCAGGTGCCTCGTTTCATGTACGCCATTATTGAAACCGGCGGCAAGCAGTACAAGGTGGAAAACGGCGACGTTCTCTACATTGAAAAGCTGGATGCGGCCGAGGAATCCTCCGTCACCTTCGACAAGGTGGTTGCTCTGCACAACGACAAGGAGCTGAAGATCGGCGCTCCGTACGTCAAGGGCGCGAATGTGCAGGCCCGGGTGCTGAAGAACGGCAAGGGCAAGAAGCTCACGGTTTTCACCTACCGCCCCAAGAAGGGCAGCAAGCGCAAGATGGGCCATCGCCAGCCCTACACCAAGGTGCAGATTGAGGCGGTCAACGCCAAGGCCCCCAAGGCGGCCAAGGCCAGCGACGCCAATGACGCGGAGTAACTTCCAAAGACGGCACGGCATTTTGACCGGCTTTACCCTCTCCGGCCACTCCGGCGCAGGGGAGCAGGGACAGGACATCGTGTGCGCGGCGGTTTCCTCCGCGGCGTATATGACGGCCAACACCCTGACCGAAATCTACCGCTTTGCCGCGGAAGTTTCCGTCCAAGACGGGCGGATGACGGTCACGCTGCCGGAAAAACAGGCGGCGCAGTGCCGGGAGCTGATGGAAGGCTTTCTCCTGCATCTGACCGAGCTGCAGAAGCAGTATCCCGAAAATATCCAAGTGAGTATTACGGAGGTGTAATCCATGCTTCAGATAAACATCCAGCTGTTTGCCCACAAGAAGGGCGTCGGTTCGACCAAGAACGGCCGTGACTCCGAGGCTAAGCGCCTGGGCGTCAAGCGGGCGGACGGGCAGTTTGTCCTGGCCGGCAACATCCTGGTGCGCCAGCGCGGGACCCATATCCATCCCGGCAACAACGTCGGCATCGGGTCCGACGACACGCTGTTTGCGCTGGTTGACGGCAAGGTGCGTTTTGAGCGCGTCGGCAAGGACCGCAAGCGCGTGAGCGTTTACGCCGAGCAGTAAGCGTCCGTTTATCCGCCGGGAACCGCGGCGGATCTCTCCCCGCCGCGCAGCCGGCGGGGATTTTTCATGCTGTAGGGCAAAGGTTTCTAGTCTCTGCCCACGGCGCAGCATCGGCCTTCCTCCGGCGGGTGGGCACCACGCCGCGCGGAGGGGGCCATTGGAAAAGAGGTGGACCCGATGTTTGTCGATAAAGCAACCATCCTGATCAAGGCGGGGGACGGCGGGAACGGCGCCGTTTCCTTTCACCGCGAGAAATACGTCGCGGCCGGCGGGCCGGACGGCGGGGACGGGGGCAAGGGCGGCGACGTCGTCTTTGTCGCCGACGACGGCCTGAACACCCTGGTCGATTTCCGCTACAAGCGGAAGTTCGCCGCCGAAAACGGCCAGCCCGGCGGGCAGAAGCGCTGCTTTGGCAAAAACGGCCGGGACGAGCTCATCAAGGTGCCCCGGGGCACCCTGATTTACGACAACGAAAGCGGCCGGCTGATGGCCGACATGTCGGGGGACGAGCCCTTCGTCGCCGCCAAAGGCGGCCGCGGGGGCTGGGGGAACAGCCACTTCGCCACCCCCACCCGGCAGGTGCCCCGCTTTGCCAAGCCGGGCGTCCCCGGCCAGGCCTACGAGCTGCGGCTGGAGCTCAAGCTGCTGGCAGACGTCGGGCTGGTCGGCTTCCCGAACGTGGGAAAATCCTCCCTGCTGTCGGTGGTCAGCGCCGCCAAGCCGGAGGTCGCCAACTACCACTTCACCACCCTCTCCCCGGTGCTCGGCGTCGTCCGGGTGGCCGAAGGGGTTTCCTTTGTCATGGCCGATATCCCCGGCGTCATTGAGGGCGCCAGCGAGGGGCTGGGGCTGGGGCATGAATTTTTGCGCCATATCGACCGCTGCCGCCTATTGGTCCATGTGGTCGACGTATCCGGCAGCGAGGGGCGGGACCCGCTGGACGATCTCGCGGTCATCAACCGGGAGCTGAAGGCCTTCAGCCCGGAGCTGGCCTCCCGGCCCATGCTCGTGGCGGGCAACAAATGCGACCTGACCGACGACGAGACGGTGGCGGCCTTTCAAAAAGCGGTGGAAGGGATGGGGTACGAATTCTTCCCCCTCATGGCGGCGATCGCCTACGGCACTGACGCGCTGGTCAAGCGCTGCGCCGAGCTCCTCCAGAAGCTGCCCCCCATCGTCCGGTACGAGCCGGAGCCCCCCGCCCTGCCCGACGTCCAGGAGACAGGCGGCCGCCCGTTTACCGTCTCCAACCACAACGGCGTGTTCTTTGTCGAAGGGGAGTGGCTGCTGCGGATTTTGCAGTCGGTCAACATGGACGATTACGACAGTTTGCAGTATTTCCAGCGGGTGCTGCAATCCAGCGGGATCATCGACGCGCTGGTCAAGGCCGGCGTAGCCGAAGGGGACACCGTAAGCATCTATGACTTTGAGTTTGATTTCGTGCCCTGATTCCGTTTTGCGCCCGGATCCCGCCGGAAGCGCGGAAGGATGCCGGAGGACGGCCTCCTTTCCCTTAACCGGGGGCTCCGGGCTATCTTTCCCCGTTCCTAAAAAGCAAGGAGGCGATGCGATGGAACGGCTATTCCCGCAGGAGGTGGACCTGCGCACCCTGTCTCCCCTGACGCTCGCCTTTGTGGGGGACGGCGTATACGAATTGATGGTGCGGGAGGCGCTGGCCTGCCAGGCCAACCGCCCAAACGGCGAGTTGCACAAGCTTTCGGTTTCCCTGGTGCGGGCGGAGGCGCAGTCCGCGGCGATGGACCTGCTCGAGCCGCTGCTCAGCGAAGAGGAGCTGGCCGTGTTCAAGCGGGGGCGCAACGCGCACACCGCCCGGGCGGGCGGGGACTACCACCGTGCGACAGGTCTGGAAGCGCTGTTCGGCTACCTGTACCTTTCCGGCCGCATCGCCCGCTGCCGCGAGCTGTTTGCCGCCGCCTACGAAGGGCTGCGCGGCGGCGTGACCGGCAAAGCCAGGTAGCGGCTCCGCCTCCCGGTAACGGTGCAAGGCGGGCGCGGCACGGAGCCCCGGGCACACCAAAGCCGCCCGGGAAGACGCCGGGCGGGAAAGCCGCGGGACGGCGTCCTCCAGCGGCGGGCCCCTTCCATGGCCCCGGGATATCCGCTGCCTCCTTGCCCCCCGTATAATTCCCGTACATTTTTTTCATGGTTTGGGAGAGACTAATTCCCGAAAGGGAATCGGTCTCTTTTTTTGCGCCCTCCGGCGCCGCCACCCCTCCAAGGCCGGATCCCGCCGCAGAGAAAGGAGGCGCCGCGATGCGCAGGGATATCCAAGCGGGGCAAGGCGCCCGTGCCGGCGAGGGAAGGGGCGGAGCCGGCCGCCCGGCCGCGCCGGGAGGGCCGGCGCATAAAGCGCGCCGGTATCTGCTGGATCTGGCGTTCACCCTGCTGGGCAGCTTCAGCTACGCGCTGTCGGTCAACGTGTTTACCGCGCCGAACCACATCGCCCCGGGCGGCGTGACCGGCGCCGCCACGCTGGTCAATTACCTGACCGGCGCGCCGATCGGCATCACCATCCTGGTCATCAACATCCCCCTGCTGGCGGCCGCCTGGCGGTATATCGGCCACACCTATACCCTCAAGACCTCGGTCGCCACGGTAGTCGTTTCGCTGGTCATTGACGTCAGCGCCTTTTTCCTGCCGCCTTTCCTCGGGGACACCATGCTTGTGGCGGTATTCGGCGGCGTGCTGGCGGGCGTTGGGCTGGGGCTGATCTATATGCGGGGCGCGACCACCGGCGGCAGCGAGGTGGTGGCCGGCCTGCTGGAGCGACGCCTGCCCCACATCCCCATCGGCCGCTTAATCCTGCTGGTGGACGCCGTAGTGGTAGCCGCTTCCGCCCTGGTGTACCGGAACCTGGAGAGCGCCCTGTACGCCATGATCCTGATCTTTGTCTCCTCAAGCCTGATGGACAGCCTGATCTACGGGCGGCAGAAGGGAAAGCTGCTGCTGATTATGACCCGCCGGGAACAGGAGGTCGCCGACGGCATCCTCCGCCGGCTGGGGCGCGGCGTGACGATGCTCAACGCCGCCGGCGCCTACACCGGGGATGCCCGCCGGGTGCTGCTCTGCGCCGTCCGCCCGCCCGAGGTTTACGAGCTGCGCACCCTGGTGTGGGACTGCGACCCCGAAGCCTTTTTGATCGTCGCCTCGGCCGACGAGGTCCTCGGCGAGGGCTTCCGCCGGCCGGGCAAGCGCCCGTAAGCCGCCGTCCCGAGAGGGAACGCTCCCCGCGCGGCGCCCGTCCCTTAGGATTTCCTTAAATTTGCCGAGAAATGCCGCTGGGCATTGCTGTGAAAAAATGGTATGATGAAGGCAAAGGGGGCGGGGAAAATGACGATGGATCCGGTTTTCAGCGATTACCTGGCGCTATCCGGCCCGCCGGCTGAGCAGGCGGCGCTCCTTGCCTGGGCACGGAAGCCCTATGCCCGCTTACCCTCCCTGGCCGAAACCATCCGGTTCGTCCGTTCCCGGCCGGACACGGCCTTCCTGCCGCCCTTTTGGGAGCGGCTGGTTTTCCCGCAGGTCGACCCCCTTGGAGACGGCGGCGCCGATGCCCTGCTCCTGCTGTTTGAACAGGGGGAAATCGCACCGTATGAAGCGTACAGCCGCTACCCCCTCCCCCGCCGGCGCCTGGAGGAAATCGTCCTTGCGCGATACCCGGACAACCCCTGCGTCCTGGCCAGCCGGTATGAGCGGCTGACCCGCCGGCTGGCCCTGACCCTGCGCGGCCTCCCCGACGCCGTGCTGTATCGGGACGGGCCGGCCGACCGCCGGCAGATGGCCGCGCTGTCTGCGCTGCTGGCCTCTTACCGCGGGCTGAGCCGCCGGCTGGATAGGGATAACCGGGAATTCACCGACTGTCTGGACCGCCTCTACGGCGCGTGGACCGCTTATCTGGAGCGGCCGGAGGCGGGCGGCTTTTCCCTCTTCCTGCAAAAACGGCACATCGCCTATTGACGCCGCCCCGTCCGGCTGCGGAGAGCGCCGCACGAGGCTGGGAGGAGCCGCCCTCCGCGTCCGGCTTTCCTCCCGTTTGGTGCATTAACGCAAATAAACGCCCGCCCCGCTGCCGCTTGACGCGGCCTGTGGGACGGGCGTTTTGCAGCCGGCATCGGCGGGGGATTCCCCGCCGCAAAAGGGCATCGCCGTTTAGGAAACCGGGCTTTCTTCCTTTTTTGCCTTTCCTTGGGCGGCCACCCTGCGCATCTTCTGCTGCACCAGGGCGGGATCGCCCAGATACCCCTTTTTCTGCACCCGGAAATCCCCGTCAAATTCATACACCAGGGGGATGCCGGTCGGCAGGTTGACCCCCATGATCTCCTCCGGGGTCATCCCCTCAAAGGTCATCATCAGCGCGCGCAGGGAATTGCCGTGCGCGGCGATCAGCACCCGCTCGCCCGCCAGCATCCGCGGACGGATCTCCCGGTCAAAATAGGGGACGGTGCGTTCTATGGTGGTCTTCAGGCTCTCGGTCAGCGGCAGCGCGGCGGGATCCACGCCGCGGTACTGCTCCTGCAATGCGGGATTGCGCGGGTCGTCCGGCTTCAGCGCCGGCGGCTGCACGTCAAAGGAACGGCGCCAGATTTGGACCTGCTCCTCCCCGTACCGCTCCGCCGTTTCCGCTTTGTTGAGGCCCTGCAGCGCGCCGTAATGCCGTTCATTCAGCTTCCAGCTTTTGCGGACGGGCAGCCATTCGCGGTCCATCGCCGTCAGCATAAGATGGAGCGTATCAATGGCCCGCTTGAGGTAGGAGGTGTAACAGCAGTCAAAATCAAACCCGCCTTCCTCTAAAAGGCGGCCGGCCTCTTCGGCTTCCCGGATCCCGGCTTCGGACAGAGGCACGTCGGTCCATCCGGTAAACCGGTTTTCCAGGTTCCACTGGCTCTCGCCGTGGCGGACAAGCACCAATTTCAAAGCAATCCCTCTCCTTTTCCCATCGCGCCGCCCGGTGCGCCATGGCCTTGCGCCCTCCCGGTTTGCGGAGGCAACCGGCGGGCGGAGCTCCTCTGCGCGGCAGACAGGCCCGGCGCTTCTTTACTGTAACAGTATGGGCACGCTCCCGCCGATTATTCCGGGGCGGGACGGCTCTGCCTGCCGGCCCTATGTACGGCTCAGGCGAGCGCCTTGCCCAGCTCCACGCAGGCGGCCTGCGCCGCGTCGTCGGGCGCCTCGTTGCAGATCACGCTTTCGCAGGCAAGGAGCGCGCCATCGCCCCGGCAGGTCTCCTCCCAGGTACGCATCCATTCCCCGTCGCCCCAGCCGTACGAGCCGAACAGGGCGATTTTCTTGCCGCTGAGCTGGGGCTCGCAGCCGGCGAACATCGGCTCAAATTCGGTTTCCTCGAGCTGCTCCGCCCCCATTGAGGGGCAGCCGAAAGCCACGGCGTCAAATTCCGCCATTTTATCCCCGTCGAACTGTCCGGCGGTGAAAACGGATACCTCCCCACCCGCCTGCTTGGCGCCCTCGGCCACCTTCTGCGCCATCTGCTCGGTGTTGCCGGTGCCGCTCCAATATACGACCGCTATCTTGCTCATGCTCTGTTCCTCATTTCCTTAAAAATTATGTCAAGCCGCTACGGTGAGCTGCCAAACACTCCTGCCTTCCTGCCACAGCCGGGTGTAGACGTCCCGGCATTTTTTGAATTTGGCGAACAGCTTCACCGCCTCGCCGGGTTCCCCGTACACCTTCCAGCAGCCGGAGACTTTGCTGTTGCGCCCCCCGTTCTGGATGAAGCCCTCCACGTCCCCCAGCGGGTAGCCCAGAAAGAGGCCGATTTCGTGGGGGAACCCGCCGCCGGCCTCGAGGCGCTGCCGGAGCGTCGCCAAAGCGCTTGCCGGCTCGACGCTTTCGTAGCCGTACCGCCCAAGGAAGCGGGCGACTTCCGGCCGGCCCAGGTCCCGGCGCAGACTGGTCTCACGGCAGACATAGACCAGCGCCGACCGCCGGGGGCATCCGCCCGGGTCCTGCGCCGGCTGGCGCTGTTCCTGCCGCCTCAGCGTCAGCAGGCGGATCCCCTTGCCCTCCAGGCGGCGGTTCCACTCCGCCAATTGGCTTTCGAGCGCCTCCTCCGACGCATACGGCAGGCAAAAAAGGCTGGCAGTTTTCAGGCTGGCCAGGGTGGGGGCGCAATGCGCAATCAGGTATTTTTCCAGCAAGCCGTCCCCCCCTTCCTCAGACCGCGGCGCAATGCGCGGACAGAACGGAATGCAGGGCCGCCGCGCTGCTGGTATGCACCCGCGCAACCGGGATGTTGTTGCGCTTGGCCTCCTGGGCGGCGCTGATCACCATTTTATGGGATACCGTGCTGGTAAACAGGATCAGAAGATCCGGGCATCCCATCTTTTTCTTGAGGGAGCCGTTCTCCTTGCAGAACACCTTGGCCTTGCAGCCGTAGCCTTTGCAGATGGTTTCATACTGGCAGGCCATCCGCTCGTTTCCGCCTACGATTACGATGCTCATTCTCTCTTCCTTTCTTTCCCGTTACGGTCGCTATGGTTTCGGCCCACTGGCACGGGGCACTTTTCTCAGGCAAACGCCCGCCTATCCCAGCGGCCGGCACTGGCCGAGCCGCCGAGGGGGCAAGCTTCGAATAAGTTAGTTATAGCTAACTTTCGGAGATGCTTACAGGACAATGGAGAGGTTCCCCACTGCCTGCTCTTTGAAGTTAGCATAAACTAACCAATGGCATCATAGCATATGCCGCTTTGCTTGTCAATGTGTTTCCCCGGATTATTTCATTTTATCCCCAAAAGCACACCAAACGAAAAATGCCTGCTTTGGCATGGAAAAAGGCCAGAAAAGGAAGGGGCGAAAGGAGAGCGGAAGGAGGAAAAGAAGGCAAGGCCGCCTCCCTGTCCCCCAATGGCAAAAAAACGGGATGCGGAGAACCGCATCCCGTTTTTCCCTGTTGCTCTTACGGCTTACGCTCGGTGTGGCCGTGGCAGGCGCCGGCGGAAGGGCAATGATCGCAGCCGCAGCCGCAGGAGGACCGTCCCCTTTTCCTGTCCCGATACAGCTTCCTCACGATCAATGCCACGATAGCCAGGACGGCCAGACCGATCAGGAGCGAGCCGCCGTACGTCATCAAAAATTGCAGCATACCGATTCCCTCCTTTGGGATAGGGGTGTTCCGCCGTTTGTTACGCTTTCACCCTGGTTTTGAGGGTGCTGCTTTCCTTATAGGGGCGGAAGAGCATATAGAGGATCAGCGCCAGCAGCAGGAAGGCTACGATCACGCTGATTACGCCGGCCGCGCCGGTTACATTGCCGGTAAAGAGCGAGCCGAGCTGGTAGATGATCATCGCGATCACATAGGCGAACACGCACTGGTAACCGATGGCAAAGACCGTCCATTTCCCGTTGTTCATCTCGCGCTTGATCGCGCCCATGGCCGCGAAGCAGGGGGCGCACAGGAGGTTGAAGACCAGGAAGGAGTAGGCGGACAGCGCGGTGAAATGCTGCTGCATATTCGTCCAGACCTGCCAGCCGTTTTCCGCCACCTCTTCAAAGCCGCCGTACAGCACGCCGAAGGTGCTGACCACGTTCTCCTTGGCGATCAGGCCGGTGACGCAGGCCACAGCCGCCTGCCAGTCGCCCCAGCCGAGCGGGGTGAAAATCCAGGCAATGGCGTTGCCGATGACGGCCAGGATCGAATGGTTCAGGTCGCTGACCATGCCGAAGCGGCCGTTCTCCACACCGAAGCCCTGCAGGAACCAGAGCAGGATCGCGGACAGAAGGATGATGGTGCCGGCCTTTTTGATGAAGGACCAGGCGCGCTCCCACATTGAGCGGAGCACGCTGCCCACCGTCGGCAGGTGGTATGCCGGCAGCTCCATCACGAAGGGCGCCGGGTCACCCGCGAACATCTTGGTCTTTTTGAGCATGATGCCGGAGACGATGATCGCGGCCACGCCGACAAAATAGGCGCTCGGCGCTACCCACCAGGCCCCACCAAATAGCGCGCCGGCAATCAGCGCGATGATCGGCAGCTTGGCGCCGCAGGGGATAAAGGTGGTGGTCATGATCGTCATGCGGCGGTCGCGTTCGTTTTCAATCGTGCGGGATGCCATGATGCCGGGCACGCCGCAGCCGGTGCCGATGAGCATGGGGATAAAGGACTTGCCGGAGAGGCCGAATTTGCGGAAAATCCGGTCCATGACGAAGGCGATGCGCGCCATATAGCCGCAGCCCTCAAGGAACGCCAGGAAGATGAAGAGCACCAGCATCTGCGGTACGAAGCCCAGCACCGCGCCGACGCCGCCCACGATCCCGTCAAGGATCAGGCCCTTCAGCCAGTCCACGCAGTTCACCGCGTCGAGCCCGCTCTCAATCAGGACCGGGATGCCGGGCACCCACACGCCGTAGTCGGCGGGGTCGGGCTCCTCAACCGCCGCGGCCTCCTCATAGGCCGCGTAGTCCACCGGGAGGGTCTCGGTCACATTGCCCTCGTCGTCGTACAGATACGCTGTCGCGGTCAGGTCGGTCGCCTCCGCCGGATCCAGCCCCGCGTCGGCGGCCGCCGCCTCAAAGGCTTCCACCATCGCGCCGGGGGCCTCGTATTCGCCCGCGGCTTCCTCATAATCCGCGGAGCCGATGCCGAAGAGGTGCCAGCCCTCGCCGAACACCCCGTCGTTGGCCCAGTCGGTCGCCCAGGTGCCCACCGTCGTGACCGATACAAAATACACGATGAACATCACGACGGCGAAGATCGGCAGAGCCGCCCAGCGGTTGGTGACCACTTTGTCGATTTTATCGGAGGTCGAAAGCTTGCCGGCGTTCTTTTTCTTGTAGCAGCCCTTGATGAGCGAGGCGATGTAGACATACCGCTCGTTGGTGATGATGCTCTCCGCGTCGTCGTCCATCTCCTTCTCGGCAGCCTGGATGTCCTGCTCAATATGGGCGAGCGTCGCTTTGTCCAGCTTGAGCTGCGCAAGCACCTTCTCGTCCCGCTCAAAGATTTTGATGGCATACCAGCGCTGCTGCTCGGCCGGCATGTTGTGGACGGCCGCTTCCTCAATATGGGCAATGGCGTGCTCCACCGCGCCGCTGAAGGTGTGCTGCGGGACGGCGGCCGGCCCGGAAGCCGCCTTGACCGCCTCCTCGGCCGCCTCCATCACGCCGGCGCCCTTGAGCGCGGAGATCTCCACCACCTTGCAGCCAAGCCGGCGGGAGAGCTCGGCGGTCTGGATATGATCGCCGTTTTTCTTAACCACGTCCATCATGTTGACCGCTACCACGACCGGGATCCCCAGCTCGGTCAGCTGGGTGGTCAGGTACAGGTTGCGCTCAAGGTTCGTGCCGTCAATGATGTTTAAGATGGCGTCCGGGCGGTCGTTGATCAGGTAATTGCGGGCCACCACCTCCTCCAGCGTATAGGGGGACAGCGAATAGATGCCCGGAAGGTCCATGATCGTGACATCGCTGTGCTTTTTCAGCCTGCCTTCCTTTTTTTCCACCGTAACGCCGGGCCAGTTCCCGACGAACTGGTTCGAGCCGGTCAGCGCGTTAAACAGCGTGGTTTTGCCGCTGTTCGGATTCCCAGCCAGAGCAATTCGAATACTCATCGCACTTCTTCCTTCCCAAATCTTCCCAAATCTTCCCAAAGTCTTCCCGTATGTAATTAGCTATAACTAACCTCAAGGCTAAAAACCAGGGCGCCGCGCCCCGGCGGATTTATTCCACCTCAATCATTTCCGCATCCGCCTTGCGGATTGACAGTTCATAGCCGCGCACGGTGACTTCAATCGGGTCGCCGAGCGGCGCCACCTTGCGGACATACACCTCAACGCCGCGGGTGATGCCCATATCCATGATCCGGCGCTTCACCGCCCCTTCCCCGTGGAGCTTCACGACCTTTGCCGTGGACCCCACCTTGGTCTGCTTTAACGTTTTCATTCCAAACCTCCTATCCTCTTCCGGCTTCTATCGGCTTGCTTTGGCTTGCCTTGCGGAAGCATGATCTTCCGGGGCGGGAACAAGCCGCCCCCTTCCCCAAACGCGGCCCCTGCCGCTTTATGCTACACCATGATCCTGCTCGCCATTTCCCGGCTGATGGCAACGCGGGATTCCTTGACGTTGACGATCAGGTTCCCGCCGATGGTGGTTATCACCGTGACCTTCCCCCCCGCTACAAAGCCGAGGTTCTCCAGGTGGGCCCGTACCTCCGGGCTGCCGCCGATTTTGCGGATGACGCTTTCCTCTCCGACATTGGCATACGTTAACGGCATCATGCTTTCACCCCTATCCCGGCAAAGTGCCGGCCGTTCAGCTGACAGGCAGCCCGGCGGTTAGCATCTTCTAACCGCACTAATGTTAGCACTAACTAACCGATTTGTCAACCGCCTCCTCCCCTATTTTTTTCGTCTTTCAATATTACACAGAATGTGTTATACTATCCTCGGTTTGATTTATTAGTAAACACCAATGCGCGGCAGCATGGACCGTTGGAAAGAGGGAGCGCTATGAAAATTCAAGAATCCGCGGAAAATTATTTGGAAACCATCCTCATCCTTCTGAACCGGAAAGGGGCGGTGCGCTCCATTGATATTGTCAACGAGCTGGGATATTCCAAGCCAAGCGTCAGCATTGCGATGAAAAACCTGCGGGAAAACGGCTATATTGAAATGGGGCCGGAGGGGTTTATTTCCCTGCTCCCGCCCGGGCGGGAAATCGCGGAGCGGATCTATGAGCGGCACACCCTCCTCTCGGACTGGCTGACCGCCCTGGGGGTGAACCCGGCGGTGGCCGCCGAGGACGCCTGTCGGATGGAGCATGTGATCAGCGCGGAAAGCTTTGAAGCGATCAAAAAGCATGTCCAGCAGAAAGCAGAAGAGTTAAAGGGGCGCTGACAGCGGCCTTCTCCCTATAAAAACAAAAGCCGCCCATCGGATGGGCTTAACGAGGAAGTTTTCTCCCTTTGGCTTTTGCAGGCAGCCAGAATGAAAGGGAATTAAAACCAAATTTTCAAAAAAGAAAAACCGCATGAAGTAACCGAAAAACGGCTATTTCATGCGGGTTTTCATGGAGCTGGCAGACGGACTTGAACCCCCGACCTGCTGATTACAAATCAGCTGCTCTACCAACTGAGCTATGCCAGCCTATGGGGGCGAGGGCATCGGAGCCGCTCGGATCCAGACTCTAACTATAGCACATCGCCGCAGGCTCTGTCAATAGCCGGCTCGCCCCGGCAGGGCGGCCGGGGGGGCGGCTATGCCGGCAAAGCCCCGCCGGTATCCCCCATCCGCATCGGAGCCCGGACGGGGCTCCAGCCCGCCCGGGCTCCCCGGCTGTATCGCCTCGGCCGGAGCCATGGCGGCAGACACCGCAGGGCACTGACCGGACAAAAGCGCCGACAGCCCTTCCGGCGTCCGGAAGGACTGTGCATCCCGAGAGGAAGCCGCCTTCCTACAGGGCTGCGGGCGGCGATCCCTCGCTTACGGCGCCGGAGGGAGGGGGCCGGGGCAGGCGACTTCCGCGGCTCCTCCCTGCCCGCGGTGCGCGATGGGCTTCCAGGTCGTTTGGGGATGCAGCACGGCGATCAAAGCCATCGCGCTCATTGAGAGCACAAAGACAGGGAAAAGCAGCGCCGCCGTCCACATGGGGCGCAGGGGCTGCCGGTCCCGCAGGAGGGTCAGCAGCGCGCCGGCGGTGAGTCCCAGCCAGGACAGCACCGGCAGCGACAGGAAGGCGGCGTCAGCCGCGATGGCAGAGGGCGGGCTGAACAAGAAGCCCAGCAGGCTGAAAAATCCCGACAAAAGGCTGGCTGCGACCGCTGGGATCAGCAGCAGGTACAGGATCACGTCCAGCGCTGCAAAACGGGAGGGCCCGCCCCCCGCACGGCCCCGGCGAAGAGCCCGCACGGCGTCCGGCAGGCAGTATTTCACACACTGAACGCACCCGACCGTCCAGCGGAACCGCTGGCGCAGGGAGACGGCAAACGAGGTTGGCTGCTCGTCGTAATAAACCGCGCCGCTGACCGGCACGATGGTTTTGCCCCGGCAGATCTGCTGCATCGAAAACTCGCAGTCCTCAACCAGGGAATGGGTGTTCCAGCCCTCGCCCCGGATCAGCTCCGTCCTAAAGGCGAAGCCGGTCCCGTCAACAAAGCAGGGAAGCCCGCAGTTGGCGCGCGCCCGGTGGAAAAAATGCATCATGCTCCGCCAATAGACGGCGTACCCGCCGCTCACCCAGGATTCGGCCGGGTTGGCGGCATAGCGGCTGCCCTTGGCCACGTCCGCCCCGGCGCGGAGCGCCTGGTCCATCTGCCGCAGGAAGCCCGGCGTCACCCAGTTGTCCGCGTCAAAAACCGCCACGGCGTCGTAATGGCCCGGATGATCGGCCGCGATCTTTTCCAGCAGCCAGCGCAGGGCGTAGCCCTTGCCCACCTGCTCCCGATTGAAGCGCTCGTACACCCGCGCGCCGTGCCGGGCGGCAACGGCCGCGGTGGCGTCGGTGCAGTTGTCCGCCGCCACATAGAGGTCGAGCAGGCCCTCCGGGTAATCCTGGGCGCGCAGGCTGTCCAGCAGCGCGCCGATCACCGCCTCCTCGTTGCGGGCGCAGACCACCGCCGCAAAGCGGAGAGGCCGGCCGGGGACGGGCTCCTTTGCGGCGGCCCGCGCCTTTTTGCGGTCCGGCAGGAGCCCCCACACGCCCACAGCCCCCTGCCACAGCAGGACGGGCGCGCTGAGGGCCGTGAGCGCAAAGGAAATCCCCCAGAATATCGCCGCCAAAATTTCCATTATTTCCATGGCTGTCTCCTTTCCGCCGGGGCGCGGCATTGGTTCTTCCCAGAATGCGTCCCTCCTTTTGATGCTTCCAGTATACGGCCGAGTTGTAAAAATCCGCGGCGGAATTCTTTCAAATTTTCTTAAGAAAAAGCAAAGGCTCCCTTTCCCCGATGGCAGAATGGGAGCCGGCATCCCTTTCCGGCCCTGGCGGAAACGTGGGGACAGCCATGGCAAGCCGGCACGTGCAGCACATGCCGGCAAAAGAACCGGAAAAGCGGAAAAATCTTCTTGCATTTTAGGCCGGAATATGGTATCATTACTTTGTAATCATTCCAAATTTAAATTTATTAGGAGGTTGTTGACCATGGATCTCAAAGGCAGCAAGACCGAAAGCAATCTGATGACCGCTTTTGCCGGCGAAAGCCAGGCCCGCACCAAATATACCTATTACGCCTCCCGCGCCAAGAAGGACGGCTACGAGCAGATCGCCGCCCTGTTCACCGAAACGGCGGACAACGAAAAGGAGCACGCCAAGCTGTGGTTCAAGCTCCTGCACGGCGGAGAGATCCCCGGCACGGTCGAAAACCTCAAGGACGCGGCGGCCGGCGAGAACTACGAGTGGACCGACATGTACGCCACCTTTGCTAAGGAGGCGCGGGAGGAAGGCTTCGACGACATCGCCCGGCTGTTCGATTTTGTCGGTGCAATTGAAAAACATCATGAGGAACGCTATCGCAAGCTGCTGGCCAACATTGAAAAAGGCGAGGTGTTCCAGCACGAGGATATCGTGGTGTGGAAATGCCGCAACTGCGGCCACATCCATGTCGGCAAGAATGCGCCGGAGCTCTGCCCCACCTGCAAGCACCCGAAGGCGTATTTTGAGCTGCTGGCGGAAAATTATTGATTTTGGCATTCGAGCCTCTTTTCTTGGGTCCAGGCAAGGGGACGAAGGGCCGGGGACCAGCGCCCCGGCCCTTTTTGGCGTCCGCTGCTGCGAAGGGCGAGGCGGAGCGCCTCGGTATGGCCATCGGCGGAGGGGATAAACAGCGGGCCATTCTCCGGGAGCGTTGATGGCTACCCGGCCGCCCCGGCCCCAGGCCGCCTGGGAAGCATAAGCCGGCGGAGCAGGCCGTATACGGCGGGCTCCCGGAGCCTTCCGCCGGGCTGCCCTGGGCGCCCTCCGCCGCCTTCGCGGCATTTTTCTGCGGATTTCCGGCGGGCATCGCGTATTTTTGCTTGACAAGACCGAAAAAGCGTGGTATAGTATCACTTGCCCTCCGATGGGCGGCCGCATACGATAGGCCGCCGGGCCGTTGACCGGCTGGGGGCGCAAGTGAATATGGGGGAATTCCCGAGTGGCCAAAGGGGGCAGACTGTAAATCTGTTGTCTCTGACTTCGGTGGTTCGAATCCACCTTCCCCCACCAGACCTGCGGTCGGCAATTCGTGGTGAGTTGCCGGCCGCTTTTTCGTCGTATAGCTCGACCCTGAGCGCGATCTTTTTGTATCACCCTTCCACACCTGCGGTGAGCAATTTGCGCTCCGCAGGTTTTTCTTTTTTATAACACTTGTGCCCGCATTTTGGGGCATCTAAAGTGTCCATTCCACCCAGAGTAGAAAGAAGTCGATTATCAAAAAATGATTGACTTTTTCCGCATTTTATTGTAAAATATGTAAAACCAAAATTATTAAGGAGGTTGATAGAATGGAATATTTCATCGAAAAAGTAGTTATTGAAGGAGTCGAATTTCAAATTATCCAAAAGCCCGCGACTTTGTATGCAGGTTATAAGGCGGATGTCGATAATGAGGATGAAGAATCGAGCGTGGATACCTATCAACTTTTCCAGGCTGGTCATAAAAATATAAAAAATAGTTTGACCCCAGATTCTATGCTTTGCCTTAGTATAAATTTCAAGGAATGCAAGCACGGACAGAATGCGCGCCGTTCCCTTATGCATTGTCAGGAAACATCGGAAAGAAATCAACCCGAAGGGATTACGGTTCTTGAATCTCCCGCATGTTATATGATAAAAGTAAAATCAACAGAAGCAACATGGGAGCTGGTAAAGAAAATCACCGGGGAAGATAACCCTCAATGGCACATGGCCCCGCTTTTCGGTTTGTGTGAAAAACTGTTTTGCAATGAGGAAAGAGGATTCGCCTTGACGCCTGATTTCAGCGACACATATGAAATCGAATATTATAATGCGGATGGCATCAATTACGCTGGTATAAGTGTGGTTAAACTGTAACCCCAAAGTATTCATACGGCTGAAAAAACGGCAGACGATCTTTTTTCTCACCTTTAGGCAATTCGTGATGAGTTGCCGGCTGTTTTTATTGTGTAGAGCGACCCATAAGCGGATCTTTTTATCTCACCCGCACAAAAATACCGATTGCAATGCAGTCGGCATTTTTATTCCATCAAGAAAGGAGGAAGCGTGTATATGCTTGAAATCCATTCAGGGAATCAGGAATTGCTGCATATTTTCAGCCTGTTTTTTGACGATTTACCCTTACGATTTGACATTAGAAACACAAGCTGCGGAGATCGAGATTTTCGAGAGGCGATTATAGCAGAATGGGAATCCGGAGAAAAACATGTAATAAAGCTTGCGGACAATGATTTTACATTTGCAGAAAAAATTGAAATGTGGAAAAAATGCGCCCAAGCCTATCGGGATTGCGGTTACTATTGCCCTGCGATTCTCTGTTCCAAAAAAGGCGATTTTCCGACGGTTTCATACAAAAGCCACCGCTGTGTGGCCTACGCGGAGGAATATCACAAATATCGTGAGGCCAAGGAACGATTTAGCGAAGCTTGCGGAGAATCCGCGATATCTGAAGATAAAATCAGAAAAGAAACCTTTTTAATGACTGCAAAAATTGCAGCGAAAAGGCTGGATTTTGCCGATTATCCGTCAGCGTATTGCCTTTTTGACACGTTCTGTCCAAGCGACGCAACGGACGAAGTCTTGGAAAACGCTTTAGAATGGAAAAAGTTCGCAGCAACACTTCCTTCTGAATTTCAAGCGCAAATACAGAGAATCTGGCATAGATGGAACGATAACCGGGAAAAGCTACAGGAAATTTATGCGGATTTGCCCACATCTATTTTTCAGGCCGACCTCAATTTGACGAACGTTCTTCTGGATGACAATGGAAACTTTGTCGGAATTTTTGATTTCAATTTATGCGGGAAAGATGTGTTTTTAAATTACCTGTTCCGGGAGATCCATTGGCTTCCCACTGATGAAGCGGAACGGAAATACATCCTTGAAACCCTGAAAAGCGTCACGAAGGTTTATCGCTTTTCTGACATTGAAAAGCGGGCCGCCCCCTTACTATATAGATGTATTAAGCCGCTGTGGTTTACCAGGGTGAAGAAGCTTAAAGAAGCCGGCGAAAATAAAAAAGGCATTAAAGCTTGTCTGGATCGTATAGAAGAAATGCAGACAAAAGTGATCGACTTTGAGTCCTATATGAACGATACCCGTATTTTGTTTTATACATAGGCGGAGCGGCACCAAAAGTGTTCGCTCCGCCCACACCATAAAGAAACGGCAATTTATCGTTTGATCAGCGGGCACGTGCTCCGGTAATCTGCGCCGGGGAAGCCGTTTCCGCCGCGCAGCGGATGGATGCCGGCGCCTTGGCCGCGCCGACTCACGCCCGGTAGAGAGGGCCGCCGACGCCGAGCGGAACCGGCGGTGCAAAATTTGCCTCCCAGGTATTGACAACGCGGCGGAACCGCGCTATAATAACGGCGACAGAACAAAGGCGTTCCCGGGACGCCTTTGTTCTGTTTTTTTGTTTATCTATCCGTGGAGGTGTATGGTATGTCGGGATATTCGTTGATAGACACGCTATGGGTATTCCTTGCGGCAATTCTGGTTTTTTTCATGAATTTGGGCTTTGCCAGCGTCGAAGCGGGCTTTGCCCGGTCAAAAAACACGGTCAACATCCTATCCAAAAACTTCATCGTTTTCGCGGTTTCGTCCCTCGGCTTCCTACTTTTGGGCTGGGGCTTGATGTTCGGCGGCGATAACCCATTCATAGGCACCGAGCACCTTTTCATCCTCGGCGGCGCGGATACCTCCTTTTATGAGGGCACGCTGACCTCGTCGGTGCCCTTCTGGGGGAAATTCTTCTTCCAGCTGGTGTTCTGCGGCACCGCCGCCACCATTGTTTCGGGTGCGGTTGCCGAGCGGGTAAAATATGTATCCTTTATCATCTTCTCGTTTGTGCTGACCCTGGTGATCTACCCGATCGTCGGCCACTGGGTCTGGGGCGGCGGATGGCTCGCCGACCTGGGCTTTAAGGATTTCGCCGGGGATGCAGTTGTCCACTCCCTGGGCGGGTGGTCGGCGCTGGCCGGTGCGATGCTGCTGGGGCCGCGCATCGGGAAATACGACAAGGCGGGCAAGCCCCGGGCCATCCCCGGCCACAGCATGTCGCTGGCCGTCATCGGCCTGTTTGTCCTCTGGCTCGGCTGGTTCGGCTTCAACCCTGGCTCCACCATGAGCTTCCAGAACCCTTCGGACGTCTTCCATATCCTGATGACCACCAATACCTCCGCCATCGCCGCGGTCCTGACCTCAACGGTCACCTCCTGGATCGTGATGAAAAAGCCGGACCTCGGCATGACGATCAACGGCTGCTTGGCGGGCCTGGTTGCCGTCACCGGCGGCTGCGCCTATGTGTCAATTGAATCGTCGCTGCTCATCGGCGCGCTGGCCGGCATCCTGGTGGTGTTCGCCGTCCGGTTCTTTGACCGGATCAAGGTGGACGACCCGGTGGGCGCGACCTCCGTCCACCTGGGCTGCGGCATCTTCGGCACCCTGTGCGTCGGCCTCTTTGCGCAGGAGGGGGTCACCTCCCTTTCAACGGTCAACGGCCTGTTCTTTGGCGGCGGCTTCCGGCTTTTGGGCATCCAGCTGCTCGGCACCATCGCCATCGGCGTGTTTGCCTTTGTGTCGTCCGGCCTGGTGTGGCTGGTCCTCAAAAAGACGGTCGGCATCCGTGTGACCCGGGAGGAGGAGCTCCAGGGCCTTGATATCGGCGAGCACGGCAACGTGGCCTATCCCGACTTCGCCCTGGTCGCCGAGACGCTTGAAGGCGACGACGCGCCGGTCCTCGCCGCCCCGCAGAAGCCGGCGGTCAGCATGGATCAGGCGGTCCCGGTTGAGCACCACGAAACAAGCGGCGTGAAGATCACCAAGGTGACGATCCTGACCAACCAAACCCGGTTTGCCCTGCTGCAGGAGGCGCTGGACAGCCTGGGGGTGACCGGCATCACCGTGACCAACGTCTTCGGCTACGGCGCGCAGAAGGGGCATACCATCACCTTCCGCGGCGCCCCGGTGTCCTCCCGCCTGCTGCCGAAGGTCAAAATCGATATCGTCATCTGCAAGATCCCGGTCGAAACCCTGGTCAAAACAGTCCAGGAGACGCTGTACACCGGCAACTACGGCGACGGCAAGATCTTCATCTACGACGTAGAGGATGTGGTAAAAATCCGCACCGGCGAGCGGGGCTACAACGCCCTGCAGGATGTGGAAATCGGTGAGGATTAACGCCCTCCAAGCGAAAATAGGCAGGGGCCGGGGGAAGCCAATAGGGAGGCTTCCCCCGGCCCCTTTCCGTCCGGCCCGCGATCCAGGCGCGGCTTTGCGTAAAATCCCGCCTGCCCCATCCGTTCCGATTCCGGGCCGCCCCGTCCGATTCCTTCCGGAGGGGCTGCTTCAGCCGATCGACTTCCCAAGCGCATAGGCCTGCTGGAGCTCCGGCTTCCCCTGGATGTCGCCCGCCTCCCCATTGCCTCCGGCAAGGACATGGCCAAGGTTTTCCCACCCCAGATGCTGCATCAGATGATCGTAGTAAAGGACCACATCCTCAAAGCCGTGGCCTTCCGCCGCCATCAGCAGGGCAGAAGCCCGGCCGTGCCCCCGCAGGAGGTTGCCGTCCCCCTCTTCCAAGGCAAACAGGCGGTCAACGGCGGTCCGGAGCTGGCCGCTCATATTCCAATAATACAGCGGGGTGGCAAGCACGATGACATCGGCCTCCCGGACGGCGGGGTAAATTTGGTCCATATCGTCCCTTTGGACGCAGGGACATGCCCTGCCGCTGTGGCCGCCGAAGCATCCCTTGCAGCCGTGGATGCTCATGCTGTCCAGGAAAAAGGCCGTCACAGTGTGTCCCGCGCTTTCCGCCCCCTCTGTAAAGGCTTTCGCAAGGGCGGCAGTGTTCCCGTTCCGGCGGGGGCTCCCGTTCAATAGGACGATCTTCTTGCCCATGACGCTTCCTCCTTCTGCTGTTGCTTAAATTTTGTCCGCCAAAGCCGCCGCCTGCCGGCAGCCATCCGTTTTCGCAATATCGCCCACGTTCAGCACGCCGGGCACCAATACCTCGCCCACCATCTTCCATTTGTTCAAGGCGGCCGTGCGCTCCAGCGGGATACGCACCCCGTCAAGGACGGACAAATCCTCCTCCTCGCAGCAGGCAATCAAGGCGCATTCCTTGCCGGCAATATCCTTGCCGCCGACGACCAGGGAGTAAAGGCGGTCAATGACCCCCTTGATCTGCGCCGGGATTGAGTACCAATAGACCGGCATTGCAAAGACCAGGACATCCGCCTCCAAAACGGCCGGGGCAATGATGTTGAAATCATCGTCAAACGAGCAGGCCTTGCCCGTTTTGAAGCAGGTTTCGCAGGCATGGCAGCCGCCGATCTTCATCGCGGCTGCGTCAAACCGCGTGACGGTATGCCCCTTTTCCTCCGCCGCTTGGATAAACGCAGCGACCATTGCCATGCTGTTCCCGTTCCGGCGGGGGCTCCCGGTAATGACAACAATGTTTTTTCCCATAAAGCATCCTCCTTGATTTGATGGCATTGACATTTTCCTGTCGGACAGTATAATTATAAAAAGCATGCTACAGAAAAACAAGTACGCACATTTGCGTGCGGTACTTACGCATTCGTATAATACTTACCGAAAGGAAAGTGAAAATGGGAAAACGCTGCATCACGGACGAGCGCCTGGAAACCACCGGGTTCAGCTATACGCTGTCCCTGATTAACGGGAAATACAAGATGACGATCCTTTATACCCTGATGGAGTTCGGGGTCGTCCGTTTTAATGAGATGAAAAAGTACATCGGGGGGATTTCCTACAAGACGCTCAGCTCCACGCTGAAGGAATTGGAGGCCGACCGGCTGGTTCACCGGGAAGAATATCCGCAGATCCCCCCGAAGGTGGAATACAGCCTGACCGAGAGGGGAAAATCCCTGATCCCGATTTTAGACGGGATGTGCGAATGGGGCGATAAAAACAGGCTGTGAGGCTGGCACGCCCTTGCGATATGCTCCCGCTTTGGTAATTTGCGCCCTCCCGCTCTTGTTAATCTATTTCACAGTAGAAAAGAATATCCGCTTTTCCTTCTTGCTTCGTGTGCCGGTATACGTTGGTATCTAGCCCTCCAATAGAAAAGCCAGAGTGCAGATAAAACAGGCAGGCGCCCGGATTATCGTCCTGGCCCTGTGTATAAAGTCCACAATACCCATCCTGCGCAGCGATTTCTTTGGCTTTTTCTATCAATGCCCGCCCAATATGCTGACGGCGGTATTCTTTCTTCACTTTCAAGTCATACAGATACATATACTTGAAAAATCCGGGCTGTAAAATCGCCAGCCCTGCGCAATTCGTGCCATCATAAGCGCCGAGGAACACGCTATCCTGCATAGCCTCATAATCGTAGTGCTCGTCCGGGAAAGTCATTTCTATGACATTTTCAGGGTTATACCTTTCAAGCTCATAGGCCCAGCGCCCGTTATGAAAGGACGGGAGAATTCGCCCAAACATTGGGAATGGTTCGTTGGGGATATGGATATCCGACTTATGCTGTGCATCAATACGTCTAATTTCAATCATTGTATTTCCTCCCTGAAATCCTCACTGCAGCACAGTGGTGTTATAAAATCCGCGTCACCGACCTAGCCAGTGGTTTTCACTGCAAAGAACGGCGGCGGGCCGGTTGGCCCGCCGCCGTTTTCAAGTTGCTCTTACCGTCGTCCCTCTGCCTGGCGTCCGCTTTCTTAGCGGCCGGCGTCCTTCTCCAGCTGGCGGGGCGTGCATTTGCGCACCACGCCTTCGTCGAATTCGGCGTCAAGGGTGTTGGCATATTCCGTGATTTCGTCGTTGAATTCTTCGTATTTGGCGCCGTAGATAATGGCCTGGCGGTTCTGCTC
>CAJFQI010000030.1 GCA_904419005.1 Candidatus Avimonas faecium
CGTCAGCATCAGTCCAAAGAAGAGGCAGCCCTTAAACGGCCGGCCTTCCTCGTTCATCGCCGCGATGGTCGGGCGAAAAATTTTCTCCATGCAGAAAGCAGCGGCCTCTTCGTCGTAATACGGGTTGGGGCTGATCGTCCCCATCCCGCCGGTATTGGGGCCCATATCCCCGTCGAATGCCCGCTTGTGATCCTTAGCGGAAACCATCGGGCAGATGGTTTTGCCGTCGGTAAAAGCCAATACCGACACCTCCGGCCCGGTCAGGAATTCCTCTACCACAACCCGGCTGCCCGATGCGCCGAAAATCCGATCCTGCATAATGCTTTTAACCGCGTCGCAGGCTTCCTCGTAATTGTCACAGAGGATTACCCCTTTACCGAGCGCCAGACCGTCGGCTTTAATGACCGCCGGATAGGAATTCTGCTTTTTAATGTAATCCAAAGCTTTTTCCGGCTGGTCAAACACCTCATAGCCAGCGGTGGGGATGCCGTATTTTTTCATCAGGTGCTTGGAAAACACCTTGCTGCCTTCCAAAATTGCTGCGTTTTTGCGCGGACCAAAGGCAGCGATGCCCTCGGCTTCAAGCGCATCCACCATCCCCGCGACGAGCGGATCGTCCGGCGCAACAAAAACGAGATCCACGTCCAGTTCCTTTGCCAGGGCAACCATCCCGTCTATATCGTCCGCCTTGACATCAAAGCACTCCGCATCGCGAGAGATACCGCCGTTGCCCGGCGCACAGTAAAGCTTCCCGCAGTGCGGGCTTTCCGCCAGCTTGCGGACGATGGCGTGCTCGCGCCCGCCGCCGCCGACCACCAGAATATCCATCTTCTCCATATTATGCTCCGTTTCCCCGGCGATGCCGCCGGATCAATCAATGGTGGAACAGCCGGACGCCGGTAAAGGCCATCGCGATATCGTACTTGTTGCAGGTGTCGATGACGTTGTCGTCCCGGATGGACCCGCCCGGCTCCGCGATATAGCGGACGCCGCTGCGATGTGCGCGTTCTATGTTATCCCCGAACGGGAAGAAAGCGTCGGAGCCCAAGGAAACGCCGTCCAGCGTATCGAGCCATTCCCGCTTTTCCTCACGGGTAAGGGGCTGCGGCTTTGCAGTAAAGAATTGCTCCCACGCCCCATCGGCCAGAACATCCATGGAATCGTCAGAAATATAGACGTCAATGGTATTGTCGCGGTCGGGACGACGGATATCCTCCCGGAAGGGCAGAGCAAGCACGCGGGGGTGCTGACGGAGGTACCAGGTGTCCGCCTTGTTGCCGGCCAGCCGGGTACAGTGGATGCGGCTCTGCTGCCCCGCCCCAACGCCGATAACCTGCCCGCCCTTGGCATAGCACACCGAGTTGGACTGGGTATATTTCAGGGTAATCAAGGACAGGATCAAATCCTGCTTGGCCGCGTCGGGAATTGTCCGGCAGGCGGTGACGACGTTTTCAAGCAGCCGGCTATTGATGGCCTGGTTGTTGCGTCCCTGCTCAAAGGTAATCCCGAATACGTCCTTGTGCTCTACCGGAGCCGGCACATAATTCGGGTCAATTTTGACCACATTGTAAGTGCCGCGGCGCTTTTTCTTCAGGATCTCAAGCGCTTCCGGCGTATAGCCGGGGGCGATGATGCCGTCGGAAACCTCGCGCGCCAGCAGAGCGGCGGTCTCCTTGTCGCAATCGTCGGAAAGGGCCACCCAGTCGCCGTAGGAGGACATCCGGTCGGCGCCGCGCGCACGGGCATAGGCGCAGGCAATCGGGGAAAGCTCCATCCCCTCAACAAAATAAATCTTTTTCAGCACATCGGACAGCGGGATGCCGAGCGCGGCGCCAGCCGGACTGACATGTTTAAAGGAAGCCGCCGCCGGCAGGCCGGTCGCTTCCTTCAGTTCCTTGACCAGCTGCCAGCTGTTAAAGGCGTCCAGGAAATTGATATAGCCCGGCCGGCCGTTGAGCACCTCAATGGGTAGCTCTCCCCCATCCTGCATAAAGATGCGGGACGGCGTCTGATTGGGGTTGCAGCCGTATTTCAGCATCAGTTCGTTTGCCATAAAAAACTTCCTTTCCCCGCAAAGCGGATGTATTCCCCTTTGCTATCTTTCAAATGAGGCGCTTCTATTCCTTGCCGTCATCCATTTTTATTGACGATGTGTGTTTGCGTATCGCCGGTCTTCAGGCTGATGTATCGGGTAAAAAGGGATACCTTATTTTCGCTGTCAAGGCTGTCCCATATGCAGGCGGTAAACGTGTCCAAATCCCCTTCAAGGGCCACCTGCTCCGGCTCCCCGTCAAACGAAGGCAGCGGGTTGCCGTCCTGCCGGTACGTATGGATAAAATGTCCCAGTCCCGCGCGCGGGGCTTCGTATTCATAGAAATACCGGCGCACGGATGAAGGATCGCCGTCCGCCGATTTCAGGATAGCCAGGCGGTAGCGGTCATGCTTGGGCTCCGCCAAACCGGAGATGCGGGGGGTAAAATTCGGGCTATCCGGCTCAAAGGTGCGGGCACGCAGAGCGTCCTCAAAGGATTTCCCCTGCTCCATATATTCCACAATCGTATCGGTCTGGTCGCCGTTGGTAACTACCGTCGCATTGCCGAGCACCCGAACCGGCGAATAAATAATCAGAGAGGGATCCACCATCCGGCTTTCATCAAACGCCTTGGTTTTAATGCCGGCGCCCTCTTCGACAAATATGCGGTTGCGGCTGTTTTCGCTGCGGCCCATGATAAAATAAGCGATCACCAGCGACTGGCCGTCGCCGCTTTTGCCCAGGATAATCCCCCGCCCGGGATAAGAGGTAGACGACAATGCGTCAGTCAGCTTCTTTGTCTGCATATTTACGACCATTCCTTTCTCACAGCAGCCGGAGGAGAGCATCGTTTTCAGCCCGGCCGAAATCGCCCGCGCCGGCGGATTACAAAATACAGCACCCAAGGACAAGGCGGTGGGTCATCCGTTCTCATACCCCGGCTTTCTGCGGCGTCTCTGTCAGGCCATCCGCGTCAACTACCGCTTTGTTGCCCTGTATACGAATTCGCCCCTCACAGAAAAGGGAAACCGCCTGGGGCAGAAGCTCCCATTCCGCCTGGCGCATGACACGGAGCTGCAAGGTTTCCGGCGTATCCTGTGGCTGGACAGCTACGGCTTTTTGTAGGATGATGGCGCCGCCGTCCGGGATTTCGTTGACGAAATGGACGGTCGCGCCGGTAACCTTTACCCCGTAATCCAGCGCCGCCCTATGGACGCGGAGTCCGTAAAACCCTTTGCCGCAAAAAGCGGGGATCAGGGATGGATGGACATTGATAATCCGGTTTGCATAGGCCCGGACAATCTCCTCCCCCAAGATGCAGAGGAAACCAGCCAGTACGATCAAATCCGCCTCAGCGCGCTTCAGCTCTTTCAGCAGCGCAGCGTCAAATTCCGCTGCATTTGCATAGGCTTTGCGGTTGATAACGGTTCCCGGAACACCGTGCCGCGCCGCGCGTTCCAGCGCATATGCTTCCGGAGAAGAGGAGATCACCTGTGTAATCCGGCCGCCGCGGATTTTTTCCGCTTCTTCAGCGTCAAGAAGAGCCTGGAGGTTGGTGCCTCCGCCCGAAACCAAAACAACAATATTCAGCATAGCACCACGCCCTCGTCGCCCTTGGTCACCTGGCCCAAAACCACCGCCTTTTCTCCTGCCTCATTGAGCACGCGGACTGCTTCGTCCGCCCTGTCGGAAGCAACAGCCAGGCACAGGCCAGTTCCCATATTGAAGGTGTTGAACATATCATGCTCCGGGATATTGCCTACCTTTTGGATCAGATCAAAAATCGGCAGCACCGGTACGCGGCTCTTTTCAATGACCGCCTGCATCCCATCAGGAAGCATCCGCGGGATATTTTCATAGTATCCGCCCCCTGTAATATGGGAAATCCCATGGATCCCCACCCGGCGGATCACCTCAAGGATCGGCTTGACATAGATCTTGGTCGGGGTAAGCAGCACTTCGCCTAAGGTAGCGCCGAGTTCGTCATAATAGACGGAAAGTGTTTTTTCCGATACATCAAACACCTTGCGAACCAGGGAAAAGCCGTTGGAATGCACCCCGCTGGACGCCACGCCGATGAGCGCGTCGCCCTCTTTTACCAATGCGCAGTCCACAATTTTATCCTTGTCCGCCAGCCCTACGCAGAAACCAGCAAGGTCGTATTCCTCCGGCGGATAAAAGCCGGGCATTTCCGCGGTTTCGCCCCCGATCAAGGCGCAACCCGCCTGAACACAGCCTTCCGCCACACCGGACACAATTGAAGCAATCTTCTCTGGCACATTTTTACCGCAGGCAATATAATCCAAAAAGAAGAGCGGCTGAGCACCCGAGCAGGCGACATCATTGGCGCACATGGCCACGCAGTCGATCCCCACCGTGTCGTGCTTGTCCAGCAGAAAAGCCAGCTTCAACTTGGTCCCTACCCCGTCGGTCCCCGAAACTAGCACCGGCTTCTGCAAACCGGTCAGGTCGGGCTCAAACAGCCCGCCGAAGCCGCCGAGCCCGGAAACCACACCGGGGATATTTGTGCGCGCCACATGGGCTTTCATTAGCTCCACCGCTTGGTAGCCCGCCGTTACGTCCACACCGGCAGCCGCATAGCTAGCGCTCGCGCTGTTTTTCTTTTCCACACCTACACACGCCTTTCTAAAGAAATCGGCTTCACGCCGGTACGGCCCGATAAGCCGGCAGGCCCTCCCTTTCCGAAAAGCAGAAAAGCAAAGGTCCTGAACCGGATATGCAGCCGCAAACATAGGGGAACTTACTTGGAAAAGGGGCGTCATATTTTGGGGAGGATATCCCTACTCTTTACCGTCCCAGCAATAGGTACATACCAGGTCCGGATCAATGCCGATGGATGCCAGCATTCCCTCCAGCGTCTGGAACCGCAGGGAGGTCATCCGCAAGCGCCGGCGGATGCCTTCCACCATTTTTTCATACCGCCCGCTGCGCGCATCGCAGTATTCCTCAAGATACCGGAAGCCTTCGTCCCCTTCTATTTCCTGGATAACCGAACGGGAGATCAGGTCCATGTCGGAGGTGGAGCGGGAAAAATTCAGGTATTTGCAGCCGTACATGATCGGCGGGCAGGCAGGACGGATATGGACCTCCTTCGCGCCGCTGTCGTACAGGAAGTCGACCGTCTCCCTCATCTGGGTTCCACGCACCACCGAATCATCAATAAACAGCAGCCGCTTATCCCGGATCAAGGGTTCCACCGGGATCAGCTTCATATGCGCGACCTGATTGCGGATTGATTGGTTCGGCGGCATAAAGCTGCGCGGCCAGGTGGGGGTATACTTAATAAAAGGGCGGGCAAACGGGATCCCCGACTCATTGGCGTAGCCGATCGCGTGAGCCGTTCCGGAATCCGGGACGCCGGCGACAAAGTCCGCGTGGATATCACGATCGTTCTGGGCGAGAATCCGGCCGCAGTCATACCGCATTTGTTCCACATTCACCCCTTCATAGGAAGAGGTGGGATAGCCGAAATAGGTCCACAGGAAAGCACAGATCTTCATCTTCTTTCCCGGCGGGACCAGCACCTGATAGCCATCGCAGGTCACAAAATCGATTTCTCCCGCGCCCAAGCCGTGCTCATCTTTATAGCCCAAATTCAGATAGGCAAACGACTCAAAGGAAACGCAGCGCGCCCCCTCCTTTTTGCCGATAATCAGCGGTGTGCGGCCCATCCGGTCGCGGGCGGCAAACATCCCTTCCTTTGTAAGCAGCAGGATGGTCATTGACCCGTCTATCTGCTCCTGGGCGTATTGAAGCCCTTCAATAATCGAATCCTTCTGGTTAATCAGGCTGGCCGTCAACTCGGTGGCGTTGACCACGCCGCCGCTCATCTCCAGAAAATGGGAGGCTCCTTTGGCAAAGGTTTGGTTCACCAGCTCCTCCATATTGTTGATCCGCCCCACCGTCGTGATCGCGTAATTTCCCAGGTGGGAGCGCACCATCAACGGCTGAGGATCGGTGTCGCTGATACAGCCGATTCCCATCGTCCCTTCCATCTCGCCTACATCTCGTTCAAATTTTGTACGGAAGGGAGAATTTTCAATATTGTGGATTGCACGCTGGAAGCCCTTATCTACGCTGTATACCGCCATCCCTCCGCGCCGGGTTCCCAGATGCGAGTGATAGTCCACGCCGAAGAAAAGATCCGATACGCAGCTATCCCTTGAAACGACACCAAATAAGCCGCCCATGTTTCCTCCTTGATTTTCTCTATATGGCGGCCGGGAGCCAAAGCGCCAAGCCGCCGGGTTTTCAAAAAAGCAACGCTATATCGGACAAAATCACTGGCCCATCAGCCGGCGCATCATTTCCTGGTACGCTTCCGCTTCCCCGCCCATATTCCGGCGGAAACGATCTTTATCGAGCTTTTCATGGGTATGCACGTCCCAGAAGCGGCAGGTATCGGGGGAGATCTCATCTGCCAGCACAATTGTGCCGTCCGAGGTCTTGCCGAATTCCAGCTTGAAGTCTACCAGCTCAACGTCCAGCTTGAGGAAATATGCTTTCAGGAATTCATTCACATGAAAGGCATACTTAGCAATGGTGTCCAGGTCCTCCTTGGTCGCAAGGCCGAGGGCCAGCACATGGTATTCGTTGATCAGCGGATCGCCGAGGTCGTCGTTTTTATAGCTGAACTCCAAAGACGGCTGCTTGAGAGGGGTCCCCTCTTCCACGCCGTAGCGCTTGGAAAAGGAGCCGGCCGCGATATTGCGGATAATCACTTCAAGGGGAACGATCGTCACTTTCTTAACCAGGGTTTCGCGCTCGGACAGCTCCTTGACAAAGTGGGTGGGGACGCCGTCCTTTTCCAAAAGCTGCATCAGGAAATTGCTCATCCGGTTGTTGATCACGCCTTTGCCGAGGATGGTTCCCTTCTTTTCGCCGTTAAACGCGGTAGCATCGTCCTTGTAATCAACAATCAGCAATTCCGGGTCATCGGTAGCGAATACTTTCTTTGCCTTGCCTTCGTAAAGCTGACCTTTTTTCTCCATGTTTTATTCCTCCTATTGCATTTCATCCAGCTTTTGTCATATACAGCAGCTCGTTTGACGGGGCCGCGCCTTCTATCAGCCGTTCAGTTCCTCGGAGAGCTTGCGGTCCTTTTCAAGAACAGCGCTTTCCATTTCCCTCTTCATCGCCTTGAGCTGCTCCTGAAGCTCCGCGTCGTCTACCGCCAGGATCTGTGCCGCCAGGATCGCGGCGTTTTCCGCGCCGTCAATCGCGACGGTCGCCACGGGAATCCCGGAGGGCATTTGCACGGTGGAGAGGAGGGAATCCAGCCCGTCCAGCGTAGAGGATTTGATCGGGATGCCGATTACCGGCAGGATCGTATGAGCAGCAAGCACCCCTGCTAAATGAGCGGCTTTGCCCGCCGCAGCAATGATAACCCCGAAGCCGTTTGACGCGGCATGCCATGCGAAATCCATGGCAGCTGCCGGCGTACGGTGGGCGGACATCACATGGACCTCTACAGGGATGCCGAAGGCCTTAAGCCTGTTGACCGCTTTGGACACCACTGGCAGATCGCTGTCGCTCCCCATGATCACGGCGACTTTTTTCTTTGTGCCTTGCATATTCACGACCATCCTTTCGCGCCTGCCTGGTCAATACCGGCAGACTACCCATTCCATAGGCGAAAAATAGCCGCATCCGATGCGCCGATTTTCCGCCCTTTGTCTGCGTTCCTTCCTGCGTAAGCCATATACGCAAAAGAAACAGGCTACGGATACAAAATCTCCGCAGCCTGCTGCTTTACGATTGTGCCTTCCGCGCAGGAAGCCGGCGGATGCAACATCCATGTCCATTGCAGGAAACAGGGTTCATCCCGCTTACGTCGAACGACTGCATGTGGCATCCTCCCCTTCAAAAGATACTTTATATTGTATTGCAAACGGTATCTTTTTGCAAGTGGCTTTCCGATTTTTGTAGAGTTATGGAGGGGGAAAAGGACGGGGATATGGTATTTTGTGTAGAATGTGCTATCCTTGGTGAAAGGATACGAATGGCGGCGTCCCGGTCCATTTCTCATCCTGATATGGGAAAAGCCAAATAGAAGAAGGCGCTGGGAAATTTCCCAGCGCCTTCTTCTTATTGAGTTGTGCCGATTAATACATGCCGTCCATGCCGCCGGCCGGAGCCGCCGGAGCCGGGGCCGGCTCCTTCTTGTCGGCAACCAGCGATTCGGTGGTCAGCACCATCGCCGCGACCGAAGCCGCATTCTGCAGGGCGGAACGGGTAACCTTGGTCGGATCAACGATGCCGGCCGCGATCATGTCGCCGTACTCGTCCTTCGCAAAGTCATAGCCATAGCCAACCTTGCCGGAGGTGCGGATCTTGTCAATGACGACGCTGCCTTCCATCCCGGCGTTCAGCGCGATCTGACGGATCGGCTCTTCCAACGCCTTTTCAACGATCTTGACGCCGGTACGCTCGTCGCCTTCCGTGCTGGACAGCAGATCCGCCAGCTTGTCAGAAGCGTTGATCAGCGCGACGCCGCCGCCGGCTACGATGCCTTCCTCAACAGCCGCTTTCGTGGCGGAGAGGGCATCTTCAATACGGAGCTTCTTCTCCTTCATTTCCACTTCGGTGGCCGCGCCGACCTTGATGACTGCCACACCGCCGGACAGCTTAGCCAGGCGCTCCTGCAGCTTCTCACGGTCAAAGTCAGAGGTAGTGTTCTCGATCTGATGACGGATCTGAGCGATGCGGTTCTTAATCTCTTCGGAATCGCCGGCGCCGTCAACAATGATGGTATTTTCCTTCTGGACCTTCACCTGACGGGCACGGCCCAGCTGCTGCATCGTCGCTTCCTTCAGCTCAAGGCCGAGTTCCTCCGAGATGACCTGGCCGCCGGTCAGGATGGCGATATCCTGCAGCATCTCCTTGCGGCGGTCGCCGAAGCCGGGGGCCTTGACGGCGACGCAGGTGAAGGTGCCGCGCAGTTTATTAACGATCAGGGTGGACAGCGCTTCACCTTCCACGTCCTCCGCGATGATGACCAGCTTCTTACCGGCCTGGAGAATCTGCTCCAGCAGCGGCAGGATGTCTTGGACGTTGGAAATCTTCTTATCAGTAATCAGAATATAAGCGTCGTCAATAACCGCTTCCATTTTCTCGGTATCGGTTACCATATACGGGGTGATATAGCCGCGGTCAAACTGCATGCCTTCCACAACTTCGGAATAGGTCTCCGCCGTCTTGGATTCTTCCACGGTGATGACGCCGTCCGCGGTCACCTTTTCCATTGCTTCCGCCACCAGGTCGCCGATGGTCGAATCGCCAGCCGAAACCGTGGCGACGCGAGCGATATCCGCCGATCCACTGATCTTCTTGGAATTGGCAATAACGCCATCCACCACGGCGTCCACAGCCTTCTCAATGCCGCGCTTGACGCCCATCGGATTTGCGCCGGCAGCCACATTCTTCATGCCTTCCCGGATGAGAGCCTGTGCCAGCAGTGTCGCCGTGGTCGTGCCATCGCCCGCCACGTCGTTGGTCTTGGTAGAAACCTCTTTGACCAGCTGGGCGCCCATGTTCTCAAACGGGTTATCCAGCTCAATTTCCTTCGCGATGGTCACACCGTCGTTGGTAATCAGGGGAGCGCCGAACTTCTTGTCCAGCACCACGTTGCGGCCGCGCGGGCCAAGGGTGATTTTTACGGTATTTGCCAACTGGTCAACACCCGACTGGAGCGCCTTACGGGCTTCCTCGCCGAAAAGAATCTGCTTCGCCATGGAAAATTCCTCCTAATTTCTGTTCATTTATGCTCTAAGAGAACGGATATTTACAATATGAAGCGGTTTCTGCAGCATTTTTAGCCTTCGACAACCGCCAGGATATCGCTCTGCCGCACAATGGTGTACTCCTGCCCGTCCAGCTTAACCTCCGTCCCGGAATATTTGCTGGTCAGCACTTTGTCGCCCACCTTGACATACATCGTGATATCCTTACCTTCGACGTTGCCGCCCGGTCCTACTGCTACGACTTCAGCAACCTGCGGTTTTTCTTTGGCAGAGCCCGCCAGGATGATCCCACTCTTGGTGGTTTCTTCCGCTTCTACCATTTTGATGACCACGCGATCGGCCAGCGGCTTAATCGACATAGACATTGAGAATTCCTCCCTGTTGATGCATTGTTAATTTTAGCACTCATTTATCCGGAGTGCTAATCTGATTATTATTTTAATCCGATTGCTGGAAAAATCAAGAGGGAAAATGAAACTTCACAATTTATTAACAATCTGCCGCTGCCTGCTTTTCCCGCTTGTCCTATTCCCTATTCCGTGCGGAGAGACACTGGGCTTGAGACAAGAACGGCCCGCGGGCGGAAAAGCCTGCGGGCCGTTCTTGTCTCTGAAATGCAATTGGGAATCTTAGGATATGCGGGCTAACCCCACTTTATTGCTTTGCCTTGCTCTTGATATATTCGTCAATCGCTTTGGCGGCGTGCTTGCCTGCCCCCATCGCCAGGATAACGGTCGCTGCGCCTGTCACCGCGTCTCCGCCGGCATATACCGCCGTCCGGGTGGTCAAGCCGTCGTCTCCGTTGGTGATGATGCAGCCGTGCTTGTCGGTATCAAGGCCCGGTGTTGTGGAACGAATGAGCGGGTTGGGGCTGGTGCCGATTGACATCACCATGCAGTCCACATCAAGATTGAAGGTACACCCCTGCTTCGGGATCGGGCGGCGGCGGCCGGAGGCGTCCGGTTCGCCGAGCTCCATCTCCTGGCAGACCATTCCCTTCACCCAGCCGTTTTCATCGCCCAGCACCTCAATCGGATTGGACAGCGTCTTAAAGATGATCCCCTCTTCTTCGGCGTGTTCAATCTCTTCCTTACGGGCGGGCAATTCCTCCATGCCGCGGCGGTATACGATATACACGTTTTCCGCGCCGAGCCGTTTCGCGCAGCGCGCGGCATCCATCGCCACGTTGCCGCCGCCCACGATGGCGACGTTTTTCGCATGCTCAATCGGGGTCTTGGCGTTTTCCTTGTAGGCTTTCATCAGGTTGATGCGGGTCAAGAACTCGTTGGCGGAATACACGCCGTTCAAGCTTTCACCCGGGATCCCCATAAACCGTGGCAATCCGGCGCCAGAGCCGATAAAGACCGCCTCAAACCCCATGTCAAACAGGTCGTCCACCGTCAGCGTGCGCCCAATGACCACATCGGTTTCAATATCCACCCCCAACGCGCGCAGGCCGTCAATCTCCTGCCGCACGATCTCCTTGGGTAGACGGAATTCCGGGATGCCGTACACCAGCACGCCGCCCGGCGTGTGCAGCGCCTCGTAAACCGTGACGGCATATCCCTTTTTCGCCAATTCCCCCGCGGCAGTCAAACCGCTCGGTCCGGAACCAATCACAGCCACTTTATGGCCGTTGCAAGCCGGCTTTTCTACCGCCTGCGCCGTATGCTCCCGGTGCCAGTCGGCTACAAAGCGCTCCAGCCTGCCGATCCCGACCGGTTCCCCCTTGATACCCCGGACGCACTTGCCTTCGCACTGGGTTTCCTGCGGGCATACGCGGCCGCAGACCGCTGGCAGAGAAGAGGAGGCGGAGAGGATAGCATAAGCGCCCTCCATATCTTCCTCGGCAATTTTGGCGATGAACGCCGGGATGTCAATGCCGACCGGACAGCCGGATTGGCAAGGCTTGTGCTTGCAATGCAGGCAGCGCTTGGCTTCTTCTACCGCCATGTCATAGGTATAGCCTAAGGCCACCTCCTGAAAATTCCGGCTGCGGACGGCCGGATCCTGTACCGGCATCGGGCATTTTTTCGGATTCATGTTCGGCATGTCACTCCACCTCCTTTTTCAGCAGGTTGCACGCCGCCTCGCGGGCGTGCGCTTCAAAGTCGCGGTACATGCTGCCGCGCTTCATCGCTTCGTCAAAATCGACTTCGTGCCCGTCAAAATCGGGACCGTCTACGCAGGCAAACTTGGTTTTGCCGCCCACAGTCAGCCGGCAGCCTCCGCACATCCCGGTACCGTCGATCATGATGGGGTTCATGGAAACGATCGTCTTAATGCCGTATTCCTTGGTAAGCTTACATACGAATTTCATCATAACCAACGGACCGATTGCGATTACCTCGTCGTACTGGTTGCCTTCCTTAATCAGCGCTTCAAGCGCATTGGTAACAACCCCTTTTTCGCCGTAGGAGCCATCGTCGGTCATCATAACCAGGCGGTCGGAAACGGCCCGGAACTCCTCCTCAAGGATCACCAGATCCTTATTGCGGAACCCGACAACGGTATGCACCTCTGCCCCCAGGCTGTGAAGTTTCTTGGCGATCGGGTACGCGATAGCGCATCCCACGCCGCCGCCGACCACGGCTACCTTCTTCAGCCCTTCTACATGGCTGGGCGTACCGAGCGGCCCGACGAAATCGGCCAAGCTGTCTCCCTCATTGAGCGCGTTGAGCTCCATTGTAGAGGCGCCGACGATCTGGAAAATGATCGTGACGGTTCCCTTTTCCCTATCAAAATCCGCAATTGTCAGTGGGACGCGCTCCCCGTCCTCTGACGCGCGGAAGATAATAAACTGTCCCGGCTCGGCCTTCTTGGCCACGAGCGGCGCATGGATGACCATCTCGGTCACCGTGGGATTGAGCGCTCTTTTCTTAAGGATCTGGAACATGACGGATCCTCCTTTATCCGGATTATATGCCGGTGCTTTCGGCGAGCCGATACAGCCGGCACGGGTCGGCGGCGGC
Organism: Candidatus Avimonas faecium; assembly: GCA_904419005.1. GTDB lineage: Bacteria > Bacillota > Clostridia > Oscillospirales > Acutalibacteraceae > Avimonas > Avimonas faecium. The sequence continues at coordinate 12,768 of CAJFQI010000030.1, forward strand.
CAACCCAAATGAGTAAGTAATAAGACAAAAGCGAAGCCGCTGGTTTATGAGCGGCTTCGCCTCGCCTATTCTCTTGACCAGGCTGGCCGGCCAGGTTTCCCCTGCGCCGCTTTTATCAATGGAACCTTAGAAGTCGATCTCGCGGTCGTAGTACACGGCCAACAGCAACTTCTCCATATCCTCCTGGCTGGGCTGACGCGGGTTAGAACCGGTGCAGGCGTCGCCAATGGCGTTGGCGGCTACCTCGGAGAGCTTATCGTTGAACTCCTTTTCGTCAATGATGCTCTTATCCGCCAGGACGCCGCCTTCCCCGTAATTCTTGATGGCCAGCGGGATATTGAGCTGCTTATTCATGCTGCGCAGCTCGGCGATCAGCGCGTCCACCAATTCCTCCGTGGTCTCGCCCTTCAGGTCGATGAAGCGGGCGATTTCCGCATAGCGCTCTGCCGCTTCCGGCACTTTGGAATTGTACTTGATAACCTTGGGCAGATACATCGCGTTCGCCGCGCCGTGGATGATATGGCCGCCCGAGAAGGCCGCGCCGGTCTTATGCGCCATAGAATGCACAATACCCAGCAGCGCGTTGGAGAAAGCCATGCCGGCCAGGCACTGCGCGTCATGCATCCGGTCGCGGGCCTGCATATCGCCGTCGTAGGACTTCTTCAGGTCATTGTGGATCATTTTGATCGCATGCAGGGCGAGCGGATCGGTATAATTGCAATGCAGGGTAGAAACATACGCCTCAATCGCATGAGTCATGGCGTCCATGCCGGTGTGAGCGGTGAGCTTCGGAGGCATCGTCTCCGCCAGATCCGGATCAACAATGGCGATATCCGGCGTAATGTTAAAGTCGGCAAGAGGATACTTGATGCCCTTGTCGTAATCGGTGATAACCGAGAAAGCGGTGACCTCGGTCGCGGTACCGGAAGTGGAGGGGATCGCGCAGAAACGCGCCTTTGTGCGCAGGGTCGGGAAATTGAACGGGGTAATCAGCTGCTCAAAGGTGCAATCCGGATATTCATAAAAAGCCCACATTGCTTTGGCTGCGTCAATCGGCGAACCGCCGCCCATGGCCACGATCCAGTCAGGCTGGAATTCGCGCATCGCTTCAGCGCCCTTCATCACTGTCGTTACCGACGGATCGGGCTCCACGCCTTCGTACAGCTTGACTTCCATTCCGGCTTCCTTCAGATACCCAACGGCACGATCCAAGAAACCAAAACGCTTCATGCTGCCGCCGCCGACGACGACAATGGCTTTCTTTCCTTTCAGATTCTTCAGCTCTTCCAAGGAGCCTTTGCCATGGTACAGATCACGAGGCAGAGTAAAACGGCCCATAACAGTTACCTCCCATAAAGATTTTCTATAACCCCGGATAAACCGGCTTTTATGTAGACGGCATATCTTCCGTCTTCGTTAAAAGTTTATCATAGATTTTTTGCTCCGGGTAATGTATAATGGGAATAACGAATATATAAAAACGGAATGGGCCGATGCGTCGCGAATTTACCCGAATTCCGCGCCGGCTATATCCGGCCGCGACGCCAGGGAGGGACGCCGATGGATCTTCAGCAGCTGCGCAACGCCGTTGAGGTCGCTGCATGCGGCTCAATTACAAAAGCCGCAAAAAAACTGTATATGGGACAACCAAACCTTTCCAAAAGCATCAAAGAGCTGGAAGCGGAAATCGGAAAACCACTTTTTTCCCGCACGGCGCAAGGGGTAACCCCCACCGCGAGCGGCAAGGACTTTCTGCAATACGCCCGCAGCATCATCGAGCAGATGGACAGCCTGACCGCAATGTATCAGCCGCATAATGAACAAGAAACGCACCTGTCGGTTTATGTTCCCCGCGCCAGCTATATTGCGGAGGCCTTTTCTCATTGGGAGCGCGAGCACGCCAAGGGGCATTTCCAGTTAAAGTACTGCGAAACCAACAGCATGGCCGTGCTTCAGGCGGTGGAAAAGGAAGACGCCGACATCGGCATTGTGCGGTATCACCGGCAGCACCAGGAATACTTCCACAGCTTGGTTATCGCCAAAGGGCTGCACGGGGACAGCCTGTGGGAATACAGCATGGTACTGCTGATGAATGCCAATCATCCGCTGGCAGAGTTGGATGAGATCCCCTATTCCCTGCTGGCCTCATATCCGGAAGTGGTCCATGGCGACCTAACGCCGGTTCTGCCGCCGGAAAAGACGGCAGACGATATCCTGCTGGATACTTCCCGCAGCGAAGCCGGCCGGATCGCCGTATTTGACCGGGCGGGGCAATTTGACGCCCTGCAGAATATTGAGGGGTGCTATATGTGGGTGAGCCCCATGCCGGCTGAAATTCTCAAGCGGCAGGGGCTGGTACAGCGTCCCTGCCGCTCGGCCGGCTTTTACCGCGACGCCGTGGTATGGAAGGGAAAGATGTCCGCCGCGGCCAACAGCTTTATTGATGCGATCCATACGGAGATTAACTCTTTGGTGTAGGTTTTGTAGCATGGGCATTGTTGGAATCGCGGCGCGGACAGCTACAGGAAGGGGTCGATCTGTTTGAAAGCCGGAACCAGGAGGAATCGCTCGGAGGGCAGACTATGCTAGCCGGGAGGCCGGCGGAACCAGCGGGTCAATCGGCAACGCCCGCTGCGCGCCGGCAAAAAGGGGAGCCATCCTGCGGACGGTTCCCCTTTTGACGTTTCCTTATTTTGACCGCGTTATGAGCGCAAGGCGAGTTTACTTAAAACAATTCCTGGCCATTCTCCTTTTTGGATTTGCCGCCCGGGCAGCTGCGTTTATTGGAATATTCCTGCCGGTCTTGGCTGTCCTGCACCGAGTTCTGCTGTTTCTGCTGATACTGGTTGTTCTGCTGCTTGTTCTGGGACGGGCCGTTCTGCCGGTTCTTTGCCATCCGATATCATCCTTTCCATAGTTATGGGATCCGCCCAGTAGGCGGATTGCCCAACCCTATTTTTTGCAGCCCGGCCTTGTTTATACACCATACGCGCTTGATAAAGAGGAATGTGTTGTAAAAAATTCTATTTTTACAAATTTCAATTCATCTCTCCATTACCGTGCCTGCCTGAGGACGACGCTTTTCCTTGGCGGAGCCCAGCCACCTTGCGTTCCCAGTAGCTGCTCATACCATATTCGGCTTCCTCCGTAACCTCCCGGCCTAAAAAGGCGGGCGGAACAAAGGCGTACGCTTCCTCAAGCGTCGGGAATTCCACTTCCGCATACCAAAATTCGGTCGGCGTCCCGGCATCAACGCAGCTGCATTCCAAGCGGCGCCCGTCCGCAAGGGCATATACGCGATAATCTTTCCGGATCATCGGCGCCTGCAAAAGCTGCGAAAGCTCAAGAAATACCTCTTTGGTGATATCCAGCTCCGTCTCCTGCCTGGCGATGGTCCCCTCCCCCTTAAAGCAAAGGACATACGTGGTACGCCCCTGCGCCCCGTCTGTCTTTTTGCTCCGGATCCTGACGACTGGATGAACCGCGATATATCCCTGGCAGACCTCGGCTTTCTCTAAAAGCGGAAGGTCCGCGGGAAAAGCAGGATCCATCAAAAATTTGCGTTCAATCTCCATTGCCTTCTCCTCCGCTCCCGGCTGGTATTCCCTTTGCAGACAATCCGGGTATACGCTTACTGCCATTGTTTTACCCATCCGCAGAAAAAACAAGCCGTTCGTACTAAAAGGAAAAACGGCTTTCCTGTCTTTTGTAGACTGGAAAGCCGTTTTTCAAAATCCCTCTGGAGCTGATAACCAGATTCGAACTGGTGACCTCGTCCTTACCAAGGACGCGCTCTGCCGACTGAGCTATATCAGCAAGTGGCGACCCGGAACGGGCTCGAACCGTCGACCTCTAGCGTGACAGGCTAGCGTTCTAACCAGCTGAACTACCGGGCCACTTTTGGGCTGTTTTCCCCGGCCTTTGCCGTGGCAACGGAGTGTATTATACTGGATATCCACGGGATTGTCAAGGACTTTTTTCAGAATTTCCGGCAGAAAGGGTCTAGGCCGGGGAGCAAAAGGCATACGGCGTAATGGGATCCCTGCGCTTTTGGTCCTGTTTCCTGTCTTTTCCAGCCGGCTTCCGGCATATAATGGAGCAGCATTCGCGGCAAAAGCCGCCGAAAGGAAGGAAGCCATATGAACCATCCTGCCTCCCCCTCTTCCGGAAAGCCTGCCGGAAATCTGATCGTTACTTCGCCGGGCGCATACCCTCCCGTTGCCGTGGAACGGCCTTATCTCCCCTATGCCCGTATGCTGGCGCAGGATCTCGCCTCCCCGCAAAGCGAGATGACGGCAATTAGCCAATATATGTACCAGTCATGGGCTGCCGCCTCCCGCGCCTCGGAGCTGGCACATGCCCTGCGGAAAATCGCTCAGGTGGAAATGCATCATCTCGATATCCTGGGGCGGCTGATCGTCCTGCTGGGCGGCGATCCCCGCTTTCAGGGCGTTCCGAACAACCGCCGGAGCGCGTGGAGCGGCCATTGCCTTGACTACGCCCAAGCGCTCCCCGCTATGCTGCAAAGCAATATTGCTGCTGAGCAGTCTGCCCGGAACACTTATTTGGCGCAGGCGAACATGGTACGCGACAGTCGGCTTGCCGCCATCTTGCGGAAGCTGGCGGCGGACGAGGACGTCCACATCGGCATATTCCGCGATTTTTTGGCCCGTTGTCCGCAGGAGCCGGACCAGCCTAAAGAGTAGAGGTCCGCCGCTTCCCGCAGCAAACCAAAGGAAAGAGCCTGTTAAGTAACGCTCCTGCGCCGGTTTTTCGGTTCAGGAGCATTTCTCTTTTTTGAAGCAATAATTGGCAATTTACCGCATCACCAATCAACTTTTTATATGAGCGGCGCATCTAAAAGATATCCACACTTTACAAAGAGCAGCGAACCGATGCTGCGGAAAGCGGAGGAACAGGGTATGCGAAAGCGCCGGCGTTTTGGCAGGAAAGGCGTGAGAAGGAGCCGGGGAGCGATGTGGGCCGGGCTGCATCGGCTGTTCCCCCTTAGCTTGGGGGTTCTCTTTGCGTTCGGCGCCGTCCTTTGCGCTGGCGTCATCCTTGAATATGAATTGGCTGGCCGGAAGGCCTCCCCTGGCCTGTCCATCCTTCCGGATGGCTCCGCATCCTTGGAAAGCTCCTCATCAACGAGCGCCTCTTCGCCTGCTTCTACGACTGCGTCTACTGCCGGTCCTTCCCCCTCAACAACCGAAACCGACTCATCCGGTTCCGAAACAACGGCGGCGGCCGCTTCCTCTGCGGTTGTCCCCTCGTCCGCGCCGGCGCCGGACGGGTATTTTGAAGACGCCCTCTTCATCGGGGATTCCCGCACACAGGGACTGATGCTCTATGCTCCGCCTCCCGGCGCTGCCTTTTATGCGGTGAAGGGGCTCACCGTATCCAAAGCGCTTGATGATCCCGTTGTCGAACAGGACGGCCAGATGGTCACCATCCCGCAAGCACTGAAGGCGCAGGCTTTCCGCAAGGTATACATTATGCTGGGGCTCAACGAACTCGGCTGGGTGTACCCATCCATCTACATTGCGCGTTACGGCGAACTGATTGACGCCATCCGCGCGGCTTGTCCGGAGGCTGTGATCTATATTGAAGCCATCCTCCCGGTGACGCAGAAGCGTTCGGACTGCGACGCCACCTTCAACAATCCCCGCATTGCCATGTACAACGCGCTGCTTTTAGAGCTGGCCGAGGAAAAGCAGGCGCATTACCTGGCGGTCGGCGACGCCGTAGGCCTTGACCACGGCGCGCTGCCCGCGGAGGCGGCAAGCGACGGTATTCATCTGAACAGCGCGTACTGCGCCAAATGGAGGGAATACCTTAAAACGCATACCGTCAAATAAAAAGGGGTGGAAAGCTGCCTTTTGTTGCCTTATACTGATTTGAGAACCGTTTATAGATGGAAAACAGCCACTTAGTGCCGGAAGGGAAGCGGAGCTTTTGCAGAACTTGACCCCGCAGTTGGAAGAATATATTCTTCAGTATCAAAGCCGATTCTACCGTCTTGCGTTTACCTATGTCAATGACCCCGACGCCGCGATGGACGTAGTTCAAAACGCCATCGTGCAGGCGCTGACGCATATCCATTCCCTGCGGGAGCCGGCTTATATGCAAACCTGGTTTTACCGCATCCTGGTCAACGAAGGGCTGGGCTATCTGCGTAAGCACAAGCGGCTGCTTCCGATGGAAACGCCGCCGGAGGCGTTTTTCGCCGTGGGCGGCGACCCGGAGGACGACATCGCCCGCCGCCTGGATGTCTATCGTGCGGTGGAGCGGCTGAATCCAAAGCTGCGTACGGTAGTGGTCCTGCGCTTTTACGAGGATATGCAGCTCAACGAAATCGCACAAATCACAAGCACCAACATCAACACGGTGAAATCCCGCTTATACAAAGCGCTTGAGATTCTTCGCGGGGAAATGCAGGAAGGAGATTTGGCATGAAGTGTTTGCAGGATGGGAAAGAGCTGTATCAATTGCTGGTCCTGCCGGACGGTTTGGACGGGGCGGTTAAAGAAGCTGTACGCCATGCACGCAGGCAAACGGCGGTCCCTCTGTCCCGCCGCGTGGGATGGGCCGCGGCCTGTGCGGGAGCGTGCCTCTGCCTAGCGTTTGCCGCCGCGCTCAACGCGTTCCCCGCCTTGGCTAAGGAGGTTTATAACATCCCCGTCCTCGGCCAGGTGGCAAAGGTCGTCACCTTCTGGCGGTTTGAGGAGCAGGAGGAAAACCTTTATATCAAGGTGAATATGCCGGCCCTGCAAAACACCGGCAACACGGAGCTGGAGAACCGCGTCAACGCCGAAATCGCCCGCAAGGTAAACGAGCGGCTGGAACATGCGCGGGAGGAAGCCCGCCTCCTCTACGAGGCCTACCTCAATACGGGCGGCGACCCGAGAACCTATATCCCCCTTGAGGTCAACATCCGGTACGAGCTCAAAAGCAGCAATGGGCAGTGGGTTTCCTTTGTCGTGGAATCCAGCGAGACACGCGCCAACTATTACGGGGAATACGAATTTTACAACATTGATATGCAGACCGGCAAAGAGCTCACCCTGGCGGACCTGCTGGGGGAAGAGTATATCGCAATTGTCAACGAGGCGGTGCGTCAAGGGATTGCAGCGGATGAAGCCACCGATCCCGACAACCAATATTTCCACGATGAGCTGGCCTTCCGGACCATCCAGCCGGACCAGGGCTTTTATATCAATGAGGCCGGCCATGTGGTGGTCGTCTTCCCCAAATACGAAATCGCTCCTGGGTATATGGGAATAAGGGAATTTGAAATTATCCCCGGGAATTTGAAATTATCCCCGACGAGCTGAACAGAGAAAAGGGCCCGGTGCTTACAGCAGGGGGGCGTTTATAACGCAGACAAACCAGAGCGCCCCGCAGCTATGGCTGCGGGGCGCTCTGGTTATGATGCGGGTTCTGCTTGTACAGCAACGTCCTTAAGCAGATTCGCCGGCCTGCTCAAATTGGCTGTTGTAAAGGTTGGCGTAAAAGCCGTTCTTTTCCATCAGTTCATCGTGGGTGCCCTGCTCAACAATGTCGCCGTCCTTCATGCAAAGGATCATATCGGCATTGCGGATGGTGGACAGCCGGTGGGCGATGATGAAGCTGGTGCGGCCCTGCATCAGATGATCCATCGCCTTCTGGATTTGGATTTCGGTGCGGGTATCCACCGAGCTGGTCGCCTCGTCCAGGATCAGGATTTTGGGGTCGGACAGGATGGCGCGGGCAATGGTCAGCAGCTGCTTCTGTCCTTGGGAAACGTTGCTCGCCTCCTCGTTCAGCTCCATGTTATAGCTGCCGGGCAGGGTGCGGATAAAATGATCCGCCTGCGCGGCCTTGGCGGCGGCGATAACCTCCTCGTCAGTGGCATCCAGCCGGCCGTAGCGGATATTGTCCTTGATGGTGCCGTTGTACAGCCAGGTATCCTGGAGCACCATCCCAAACAAGCCGCGCAGCTCGTTGCGGGAGAAATCGCGGATATCGTACCCGTCGACCAGGATCGCCCCCTCGTTTACGTCGTAAAAGCGCATCAGGAGCTTGACCATTGTGGTTTTCCCGGCGCCGGTAGGGCCGACGATCGCTACCTTTTGCCCCGGCTGTACCGAAGCGGAAAAGTCGTGAATGATGATTTTATCCGGGTTATACCCGAATTTCACATGCGCGAACTGCACGCTGCCCTCAATATGCACGTCGGACTCGGAAACCGGCGCGCCGTCGTCCCCGCTGACATGGATGAGCGGCTTATCCGGGATTTCCTCTTCCTCTTCCAGGAATTCAAACACCCGCTCCGCCGCCGCAGTGGTGGACTGAAGGATATTCGAGATATTCGCAATTTGGGTAATGGGCTGGGTAAACTGCCGGACATATTGGATAAAGGCCTGGATATCGCCGACCGCCAGGTTCCCTTGGGCGGCGAGCCAGCCGCCCAGGATGCAGACCGCCACATACCCGACGTTGCCCACAAACTGCATCACCGGCATCATCAGGCCCGAGAGGAACTGCGACTTCCAGGCGGATTTATACAGCGTATCGTTGTATTTGTCAAACTCCCGGACCGAGGATTCCTCCCCGTTGAAGGCCTTCATCACGACATGCCCGCCATACAGCTCCTCTACATGGCCGTTGACATGGCCGAGGTATTCCTGCTGCGCCTTGAAGTATTTCTGGGAGTGGCGCACGATCACCATGATGAAGATGAGCGAAACCGGGATGGTGCATAAGGCAATCAGGGTCATTTCCCAGCTGATGGAGAACATCATGAACAGGATCCCGATAAAGGTCGTCAGAGAGGTAATGATCTGGGTAATGCTCTGGTTCAGGGATTGGGCCAAGGTATCCACATCGTTGGTCACGCGGGATAGCACTTCGCCGTGGCTCGTCTTATCAAAGTATTTGAGCGGCAGGCGGTTGATCTTTTTCGCGATATCGTTGCGGAGATTGTACGTGACCTTCATCGTCACCCCGGTCATCAGCCAGCCTTGGATATAGGAGAAAGCGGCGCTGGTGATATACAGGACGACCAAGGTGAGAAGGATCCGGGCGATCGCGGCAAAATCAATGCCATCGCCGGTCCCCATAATCTTTCCCAGGATGCCGTTGGCCATTTCCGTAGTCGCGTTGCCCAGAATTTTCGGCCCTACAATCATAAAGACCGTAGAGGCGACCGCAAAAAGCATCACCAGGAGGATACGGAATTTATACTGCGCCATATACCGCAACAGCTTTTTCATCGAACCCTTAAAATCCTTCGCTTTTGCGCCGGCCATCATCGGGCCGCCGCCCATGGGGCCGTGCCCGCCCATCGGGCCGCGGCGAGGCGGGCGGGAATTCGTCTGGCTCATTCCAATTCCTCCTTTGTCAGCTGGGATTGGGCAATTTCGCGGTAGGTTTCACAGGTTTTGAGCAGCTCCCCATGGGTCCCGACGCCCACAATGCGCCCCTCGTCAAGCACGACGATCTGCTCCGCATTCATAATGGTGCTGACCCGCTGGGCCACCAGAAGGACGGTAGAGCCCCCGGTATTCTCCTTGAGCGCGCGGCGGAGGGCCGCATCGGTTTTGAAATCCAAGGCGGAGAAGCTGTCGTCAAAAATATAAATGGGGGACTGCTTGACCAGCGCCCGCGCGATTGAAAGCCGCTGCTTCTGCCCGCCCGAGACATTGCCTCCCCCTTGAGCGATCTCGTTATGCATCCCGCCCTCGGTAGCGGCGATAAAGTCGGACGCCTGGGCGATTTCGGCGGCCTTCTCAAGCTCCTCGTCGGATGCCTCCGGCCGGCCGTACCGCAGGTTGGAAGCGATATCGCCCGAAAACAGCACGCCCTTCTGCGGCACATAGCCGATGATCTCATGCAGTTCGTGCTGGGTGAGATCCTTGACGTTGACGCCGTCAATCAAAATTTCGCCTTCGGTGACATCGTAAAACCGCGGGATCAGGTTGACCAGCGTCGATTTGCCCGAGCCGGTGGAGCCGATAAAGGCGGTGGTCTGCCCCGGCTCGGCGGTAAAGCTGATGTCGTGAAGCACGTCGTCCTCTGCGTTGCCGTAGCGGAAGGAAACATGGCGGAATTCTACCCGCCCCTTCGCGCGGCCGCCCAAGGTCTGCGGATGTTCCGGGTCCTTGACGCTCGGCTCGGTGGCCAGCACCTCGGCAATCCGGTCGGCCGACACGGCGGCGCGGGGGACAATGATAAACATCATCGCGATCATCAGGAAGGACATGATAATCTGCATGGCATACTGCATGAAGGCCATCATATCCCCTACCTGCATGGTAGACGCTTCAATCTGGTGGGCGCCCACCCACATAATCACCAGGTTGATGACATTCATCATGAACATCATCGCCGGCATCATAAAGGCCATCACGCGGTTGACAAACAGGTTTACCTTGGTCAAATCCCCATTTGCCCGTTCAAACCGATCCTCTTCAAACTGCTGGGTGCCGAAGGCGCGGATAACCATCATACCGCTGAGGCTTTCGCGGGTCACAAGGTTCAGCTTATCAACCAGCTTCTGTACCATCTTGAACTTCGGCATGGCGACGGCGAAAATTACCAGCACCAGCCCGATCAGGATCACAACGCCCAGCGCGATAATCCAGGTCATCGACACGCTCTTGCCCACCGCCATGACAATGCCGCCGATCCCCATGATCGGGGCGTAACAGATCATGCGGATACCCATGGTAAAGAGCATCTGCACCTGCGTAACGTCGTTGGTTGTGCGGGTAATCAGCGAAGCCGTGGAAAAGCGGTCAAATTCCGCGTTGGCGAAGCTCTCCACCCGGCTGAACACATCGTGCCGCAGGCTGCGGGCGATGCCCGCCCCGATCCGCGCCGCCAAAAGCCCGACCAAAATCGTAGCCAGCGCGCCGGCCAGAGTCAGCGCCAGCATCTGCAGGCCGGTTATCCAGATGTAGCGGCTGCGCATGGCGTCGGTATTGACGCCCAGCTCGCTGTAAAACTGCCGTACCATCACGGTGCCGACCTGGTCAAGGGTTGATTCGTCCATCGCCGCGGCCGTCTCTCTGGCACTGGCAAAGGCCTCGTCGGGCATCTGGTCAAGCTGCGGCTGCATGGCATACAGCGGCGCAAAGTCAATATCCTCCAGCCCCTCGGTCAAGGAGGAGGAATCGTCGGGCGTTTCCGCTTGCTGGCCGTCCTGCGCCGCCGACTGCCTCATAAAATTCAAAAAGGTCATCGCCGCCCGGCCAAAGGCGCCGCCCATCTCCGGAACATTTTCCCTTAAAACATAGATGTTCGTATTCGCCGATTCCGGATAGTCCTCTGTATAGTCCGGATCCCCGGCGGCAACAAGGGTGTAATGGCCTTCAACCAGCCGGCGGTCGCTGTCGGACATAAAGGTTTTCATCAGTTTCATGCCATTCTCGCTGATGGCCTTCGGCGCGCTGTCCTCAATACCGCTTTGCATGATGCCAACATTGACAATGTTGGACATCAGATTCGGCAGGCTGAGGTCGCACATCGCCTGTCCGAACAGCAGCGCCACGCAGACGACGATCCAGACGGCATAGGACTTCAAATAGGTGAGTACCTTTTTCATCGGGTTTCCTCCATCCTTTTGGTATAGGAGTCACGGGCGCGGGAATGCCTTTGCGCGCAGGGCGGCCGCCCTGGCGGCCCATCTTCCTCCGGCAGCGGACCCTTAGCCCTGTCCCCTGCCTGCCGGCGGTCAAGGATTTCGGTCAGGCGGTTGATCAACGCGATCAACTGATTGGTTTCCGCCTCGCCGAATTCCTCGGCAAGATTCTCCAATCGGGCAAAGAAATCTTTTTCCGCCCGGCGCACCAGCGCCAACCCCTTCTCGGTCGGACGGATATAGGCCGACCGGCGATCGGATACAAGCTGCACCCTGTACACCAGCCCTTTTTCCTCCAAGGCGCGCACCGTCTGCGACACGGCAGAAGGCGTCTGATGCGTGAACGCGCTCAGCTCGCTGACGGTCGTCCCGGGACTGCCGCTGTGCTCGGCCCAGTCGACCAGCCGCCCCGACGCATCCCCCGGCGCACAGCGGACAAGGCAGCGCAGAAGGCTGTGAAGCATCATGAATTCACTGGGGCGTATCTCACATAGGGGATGAACGTTTATGGCATAGCGCTGCAATTCCTTTAAGCTGGCAAACAGGCGGCGGCCGATGGATTCCTCAAAAGGCCGTTTTCCCTTGTCCGCCGGGCAAGGACGCACGCAGTTTCTGTTCAATGAGGCTCCTCCTTCCCGTAAGCATCTTAATAATTAAGATACTTAATTATTAAGATGCTTCAAAGTATATAGCAGGCTGTCTGTTAAATCAATGTATAAATTATTAACAATCGATAAATTCCTTTATCCAAGTCCCTTTCATCCGCTTTTTCATATGGATAGCACGGAAAACGAAAAAATGTCCGCAATTGCAATGATGATTATATGGAAAAACGATTCGCTTACTCTCCCTTCCCCCAGTATTGACAAAAAAGCAGAAACGCATCAATACTTACCCTGGTGGGACGAAAAATATCGCGTCTATTACGGCAAAAACACAAGGACGCACGCCGGTTGGCGCACGTCCCTGCAAAGAATTGGACGGTGTTTTCCCTTGCCGTCCGGCGTTAGTTCTATTTTTTGTCCGGCCTATCCAAGATACGCTCAAGCAAACTGGGGAGGCCGGGTTCAAAGCAGACGCCATAACGGGGTTCCATCCCCAACTCCACCGTACGGCGGATGCTTTCCGCGGTGAAATCCACCGCAATACCCATAGCCGCTTCCAAGCCGCGCCCGTGAAGAAGCCCCGCCAGCAGCACCGAGGCGAAAATATCCCCCGTCCCATGGAAATGCCCCGGCACCTCCGCCTGCATGGCAAAGCCGGCCCTGACAAGATCGGCGTCGTAGCAGCCGGCGCCGATCTTGTCCTGCCCAAAGCGGATGCCGGTCAGCACAACCCGGCGCGGCCCAAGGCAGGTGAGCGCCTGCATCAGCTCCACCACCTCCTCCCGGCTGGCGGGGATGCGGTATTCCCGTCCAAGAAGGATGGCCGCCTCGGTCAGATTGGGCACAATCACGTCCGCCGATTCGCAGAGCTCCCGCATCTTTACCGCCATTTCGGTGGTGCAGAGGCTATACAGGCGGCCGTTATCCCCCATCACAGGATCCACCAGCACCAGGGGCTTAGAGGCTCCTTCCCCACGGAACAGCCGGAACACCTCCTTGACAATCCCCAGCTGCTCGTACGAGGCGAGATACCCGCTGTACAGCGCGTCAAACGATACCCCCTCCCTCATCCAATGACGGGCGAACGGCAGCATAGCGTCCGTCAGGTCCTGGCAGACCACCTCGCCGAATCCCCCGGTATGGGTGGATAAAACAGCGGTGGGCATCGCCGCACATTCCACACCAGCGGCAGAAAGGATCGGCATCGCCACGGTAAGAGAGCATTTTCCCACGCCGGATAGGTCGTGGATGGCGAGCGCCCTCTTCATTTTCCCTTTTTCAGCCAGTCTCTCGCAATAATCCATCATGTGTACCCATTCCTTTATCCTATCTCAAAAGCGTCCCTGCGCCAACGGTCCGACGGCTTTCCCCGATTCCCGGTTACGGCTCCGCCGGAAGGCGCAGTTCCCGCTTCCTTTTCGTTACTATATATCCTTAGCTTTCTTGGATGTCACCACCCTGACAAGCGTCTTTCTATTTTAGCACATCCGGGCCGGAGGAAAAAGCCCATCGCTCCCGGCCTTGGAAAACATCTGCAAATTTTCTATGCAAATATTAACAAAGGCTTCATAATTGCTACTGTATTATTTTTGAATTATCCAGTATACTGAATACAGAACATATTCCTAAGAAATCGAGCGGGACGCTGTTTTTTCCAACTTCCCCCGCCGCGCCGAATCCGTGCAGTGGGACGGGGAACGGGTGAAAGGGCATGAGAAGACCATGAATTCAAACAAAACACTCAGTACAGACGAAACAGAAAAGGGGCTTAAGCGAAAGGACGACAAGGCCTATCTGCGGCGGCGGCGTATCCTCGGAATTCTGTCGCTGGTGGTCGTGGGGCTGCTGGTTGGCGTTGTTACCTATTTCGTCTGCACCGATCTGCTGGGAAAAATCCGGACGCCGGAAGAATTCCGGGATTATATTGAGTCGTTTGGCTGGACAGGGAGATTGGTGCTTCTCGGCCTGCAGTGCCTCCAAATAGTGATTGCGTTGATCCCCGGCGAGATCATTGAAGTTGGCGCCGGCTATGCCTTTGGCCCGGTGGAAGGGACCCTGCTGTGCATGGGCGGCGTAGCAATCGCGTCATCCATTATTTTCCTGCTCGTTAAGCGCCTGGGGATCAAATTGGTGGAGGTTTTTGTCAGCCGGGAAAAAATCAACGAGCTGAAATTCATCAACAGCGAAAAGAAGCTGAAGCGAACCATTTTTATTTTATTTTTTATTCCCGGCACGCCGAAAGACCTGTTTACCTACTTTGCCGGCTTGACCCGCATCAAGCTTTCGGAATTCCTGGTTATCTCCCTCATCGCACGCATCCCTTCGGTGGTTTCCTCCACAATCGGTGGGCACATTATCAACCAGGAAAATTATTTATCCGCTATTATCCTGTTTGCCGTGACCGGCGCGGTGAGCCTGATCGGTATGTGGGCATATAACAAAATCGTCAAATATCATGAGGGACGGGAACCAAAAGAGAAGAAGGGCAAGGGAATCGAGCAAACCGGCAGGAAATGACGGTGCTCCTCCCCTTGCTGCAATGCAAGGCCCCTTGAAAGGATAGGAGTTACGCCTTCTATCCCTTCAGGGGGCCTTGTGGCATATATCGCTGCCTATTGACAAGATCTAATCTATATGATATTATTTTAATATCATATAGATCGGAGGGTTCCTCATGCAGGAAAAAGTATTGAATAACAAGAAAAACGGCATGGCCTTTCTTCTTCTCTTCCTTTTTCTCTATCTAGCCGCCATCGGCGTATTGATTTTCGGCTGCCTGCTGCTTGAGGGCGAGCAGTATCCGGCAGGGGCTGCACTGCTGACGGTCAGCATCCTTTGGCTGACCTTTGGATGGATCCCATTCCTAGGCCTGAAAATTCTGAAGCCCCAGGAAGCGCTGGTCCTCACCCTGTTCGGAAAATATGTAGGCACGCTGAAAAACGACGGCTTCTACTTTGTGAATCCCTTCTGCTCAAGCGTCAATCCGGCGGCAAAAACGCGGCTGAACCAAAGCGGCGATGTGGATGGGGGCGCCGGAAAATCCATCGTGCTCACCCAGGGGCAGGCGGCTGTCACCGCCGAAGCGGTCAGCCGGAAAATCTCGCTGAAAATCATGACCCTCAACAACAACCGCCAGAAAATCAACGACTGCCTCGGCAACCCGGTGGAGATCGGCATTGCGGTGATGTGGCGGGTCGTCGATACCGCCAAAGCGGTCTTTAATGTGGATAACTATAAGGAATATCTCTCCCTGCAGTGCGACAGCGCCCTGCGCAATATCGTGCGGATTTACCCCTACGATGTGGCACCCAACGTCGACACCACCGGGGACGGCATTGCGGACGAAGGAAGCCTGCGCGGTTCCAGCGAGGTAGTTGCCTCCCGTATCCGGGACGAAATCCAGCAAAAGGTGACAGAGGCCGGGCTGGAAATCCTTGAGGCGCGGATCACCTACTTGGCTTACGCGCCGGAGATTGCGGCCGTAATGCTGCAGCGGCAGCAGGCGTCGGCCATTATTGACGCGCGCAAGATGATCGTAGACGGTGCGGTCGGAATGGTGGAAATGGCGTTGGAACGCCTGAACGAAAACAAGACGGTCGAACTGGACGAGGAACGCAAGGCGGCCATGGTTTCCAACCTCCTGGTGGTGCTGTGCGGCAATCACGACGCCCAGCCGGTCGTCAATTCGGGAAGCTTGTATTGACATGGCTGATACACAGAAAAAACAGATCCCGCTTCGCCTTTCCGTCAAGCTGTACAACGAAATTGCTGCCTGGGCGGAGGCGGATTTCCGCTCCGTCAACGGGCAGATTGAATACCTGCTCTCCGAATGCGTCCGCCAGCACCGGAAAAACGGCCGGTATGTTTCCGACGAGCTCGACAAGCCGCTGGATATGGATATCCCGTAATGGGAATCGCCGCCAATTACGAGGGGCACGCTTTTGGCAGCGTCCCATAAGGAAGTAAAAAGAAATTTGGTAGGAACCGGTGTGTCAGGTCACGCCGGTTCCGATTCGTTTAGGGACTCCCTTCCAATCTTCAAAGGG
>CAJFQI010000031.1 GCA_904419005.1 Candidatus Avimonas faecium
GCAGGTGTGTAAGGGTGATACAAAAACGATCGGCTTAAGCGCGGGTCGCTCGTTTGAACAAAAGAAAAACCTGCGGTACGCGACTTGCGCACCGCAGGTTTGGTGCGAGCAACGGGACTTGAACCCGTACGTCATAAACACACGCCCCTCAAACGTGCCTGTCTGCCAGTTCCAGCATGCTCGCCTATTCTTTTTTGCCCACAGAGGCCGCCGCCCTGCGGAACGCATGTGCTATTATACCACCGCAGAGCGGTCCTGTCAACTGAAAATTCCCGCACTTCCGGGTTATTTTCTTTTCTTCAGCTTCTGCTGAAGGAGGCGGACGGCCTCCCGGCGGCGTTCGGTTTCCTGCGGCGCAAAGCGGAACGCCTCCCCCTCCCAGGTGAACACGTCGCCGGATTTGGCCTCAGCGGGCAGGAGGGCCCGGGGGACAAGGACCCGATTTTCTTCATCGTCCTCGAGTACGGCGGCATCCTGCTCCAAATGCTCAAAGGAATAATACATCCGATAGACCCTCTTCCTGCGGCCGTGCCCGGCCCTATTTTTCAGTGGCGACGGCGATGGTCTCCCCGTCGCAGGTGATGTCTATATCGCCGTCCAGGTCGCTGCGGTAAACCTCGACGCCGTATTCCTCAAGGGTTTCCAGCGTCTCCGGGGACGGATGCCCGTACGGGTTATCCGCCCCGCAGGTGATCGCGGCGTAAGTGGGCCGGACGGCGGCGATCAGCGCCGGCTGGGAGGAGGAGTCGCTCCCATGGTGTCCCACTTTGATAAAATCCGCGCGCAGGTCAGCGCCGCTGGCCAGCAGGGCGTCCTCCGCCTGCGTTTCCGCATCGCCCATGAACAAAAAGCCGCGGGAACCGAAGTCTACCCGGCAGACCACCGACATCTCGTTAGTATCCTCAAATTCGCCGGCCGGGCCGAGAATTGACAGCGTAGCCCCGCCGAGCGGGTAGCTCTCTCCAGGCTCCGCCTCGGTGATTTCCAGGCCCTGCGCGTCTAAGGCGTCCAGCAGCTTGAGATAGGTTTTGGTGGTAGGGACCGCGTCCTCCGGCATGGTCGCCATGAGAAAGGTGCCGATGGGGAAGGTGCTGACCACCTCATCCATCCCGCCGATATGATCGGCGTCGGCATGGGTGGCGATTACATAATCCAGCCGGGCAATCCCCTGGGAATGGAGGTAGGCGACCACGGTATCGGCGCTTTGATTTTCCGCCGCGTCAATGAGAAGGGACTGCCCATCCTTGGTCACCAGGATGGAATCGGCATTTCCCACGTCCAGGATATGGATCCGCAGTTCGCCGCCGGACGCGTCGGCGGAGCCGGGCAGATCGAGCGCCTCTATGATTTGGTCGCCATACTGGGAGAGGGCGGCCGCCCCGCCGGCCAAGGCCAGCACGACGGCGCAGACCAGGGAAACCAGCTTCTGCGCGGGGGTTAACGAGAGCTTTTTGCGGGAACGGCGTCGTCTGGCCATGGAGGGACCTGCCTTTCTGCGGGATCAGCCGCGTGACGGAGGGCGCTTTCGGCGGGCGGGGGAGGGCTTATGCGCGGTATTTCCGGCGGAGGAAGGGGCCTTGCCCGCCGGCTTCCGACTGCCCTTTTTCGCATAGGGCCGGGCGGCCTCGCTTTTCCGGCTCCGGCTGTCCTGTCCGCCGCGGCCCCCGGCCTGCCCAGCGCAGGGGGAGGTTCCGCTCCGCCGGCCCTTCCCGGCGGAACCCGCCGCGCCGCGGGCAGGGGCTTGCCCTGCGCGTCCGCCGGGGACGGGGCCGCGGAGAAGGCAGTCCGGGCCGTCCCCGATCAGATCGGTGCGGCCGGCGGCTTTGAGCGCCGCCAGGACGGTTTCCCGGTTTTCCGGCCGGAAATACTGCAAAAGCGCCCGCTGTTGCGCCTTTTCCTTCGGCGTACGGGGAACGTAGACCTCCTTTAACGTATAGGGGTCCAGCCCGGTGTAAAACATGCAGGTGGAGACGGTGCCGGGGGTGGGATAGAAGTCCTGCACCTGCTCGGGATGCAGACCCTCCCGCTTCAAAAAGACGGCGAGCTCGACCGCGTCCCGCAGCGTGCTGCCGGGGTGGGAGGACATCAGGTAGGGGACAAGGTACTGCTTTTTGCCCATGCTTTTGGTCAGCTCGTAGAACCGCTTTTGGAACCGTTTGTAGACGGCAATCGGCGGCTTGCCCATGCAGTCCAGCACCGGCGCGGAGCAATGCTCCGGCGCGACCTTGAGCTGCCCGCTGACATGGTGCTCCACCAGTTCTTTGAAAAAGGCCTCGTTTTTGTCCAGCATCAGGTAGTCGAACCGGATGCCGGAGCGGATGAACACCTTTTTGATGCCCGGCAGCCTCCGCAGGCGGCGGAGCAGGTGCAGGTACTCGCTGTGGTCTACCTGCAGGGCGGGGCAGGGCTTGGGCGCCAGGCATTTTTTGCCTTTGCACAGCCCCTTGGTCAGCTGCCCCTTACAGGAGGGATGGCGGAAATTGGCGGTGGGGCCGCCCACGTCGTGGATGTAGCCCTTGAAGCCGGGCATCCTGGCAATGGTTTCCGCCTCCCGCACCACCGAATCCTCGCTGCGGCAGGTGATCTGCCGCCCCTGGTGATAGGCCAGGGAGCAGAAGTTGCAGGCCCCGAAGCAGCCCCGGTTGTGGGTAATCGAAAACTGCACCTCTTCAATCCCCGGCACCCCGCCGAGCGGCTCATAGGAGGGGTGGTAGGCCCGCATGTAGGGCAGCTCGTACACCGCGTCGAATTCCGGGGTGGACAGGGGCGGCATCGGCGGGTTCTGCACCACGATCACATCCCCGTGCCGCTGGATGACCGTCTTGCCCCGCACGGCGTCCTGCTCGTCCTGCTGGATGCGGCAGGAGACGGCGTACTGCCGTTTATCGGCCGCGGCCAGCTCGTACCGCGGGCATTCCGCGCAGGGACGGGGGGAGTACTCCCGCACCGGCACCGCGAAGCAGGTGCCCCGGATGTCGGTGATCGCCGAAACCGGCTCCCCAGCCGCCAGCCGCCGGGCGATTTCCACATTCTGCTTTTCCCCCATACCGAACACCAGCAGGTCGGCCCCGGCATCCAGCAGGATAGAGGGGCGCACCCGGTCGTCCCAGTAATCGTAATGGGCGAAGCGGCGCAGGGAGGCCTCAAGCCCGCCGATGATTACGGGGACGTCGGGATAAACCTCCCGGATCTGCCGGCTGTAGACGATGGTGGCGCGGTCGGGCCGCCGTCCCGCCTTGCCGCCGGGGGAGTACGCGTCGTCGCTGCGCTTTCGCTTGGCGGCGGTGTAGTGGGCAACCATAGAGTCAATATTCCCGCCGGTGACGAAGAAGCCAAGGCGGGGCCGGCCGAAGCGGGTGAAATCCGCCGCGCTCTGCGGCTGGGCAAGTACGCAGACCGAAAAGCCTGCCGCCTCAAGCACGCGGGAGATGATGGCGATGCCGAAGCTGGGATGGTCGACATAGGCGTCCCCGGTCACGGCGACGATGTCGGGCGCGTCCCAGCCGCGTTCCCGCATTTCCTGGGGGGTAATGGGCAGAAAAGGCATAGCCGCCTCCTTCGTCAGACAGGCCGGGAGGGCGCCGCGCGGCGCCCCTTCCCGGCCGTGGTTATTCCTGCTTAGCGCTTGGCGGCTGTGCGTGGGAGAGGAAGACGTTTTCCCCATCCCGCCGGTACAGGCGGTTGATCTCCCGGAAATACGCCTTGTCTATGCCGTCAAATGTCTCTTTGGCGGCGCGGACCCGCCAGTTGCTCTCCGGCACGCCGGGGATGTTCATCCGCGCGTCGCTGCCGAACCCGCAGAGGTCCTGGAACGCGATGACCGCCGTATGGGCGGCGGAGCGCCAGACCGTTTCAATGATCTTGCGGCAGGAGGGGCTGTAATAGCCGCCCTGCCCCCAATTGTCCCCCTCAAACCCGCAGTACCGCAGGGCGAAGGCGCGTTCCTCCGGCTTGGCCTCCCACAGCCAGCCCAGCAGGGTATTGTTGTCGTGGGTGCCGATATAGGCCAGGCAGTGGAAAGGGTAATTGTGGGGCAGATGGGTGCTGTCCCCGTTCGGGTCAAAGCCGAACTGAACCACCCGCATCCCGGGGAAGCCGGTCGATTCCAGCAGCGCGGTCACGTCGTCGCCAAACACGCCGAGGTCCTCCGCCACGATGGCGGGGTCGGGATAGGCGGCCTCCACCGCGTCGAACAGCGCCTGGCCGGGGCCCTGTTCCCAGGCCCCCTCCTTGGCGGTTTTGGCCTCCGCCGGCACCGCCCAGTAGGAGGCCAGCCCGCGGAAATGGTCAATCCGCACCCGATCGTAGATCCCCAGCGCGGCGCCGATGCGCCCCACCCACCACCGGTAGCCGTCCCGCTTCATCGCATCCCAGTCGTACAGCGGGTTTCCCCAGAGCTGGCCGTCCTGGGAAAAATAATCGGGCGGCACGCCGGCCACCTTGCTTGGCCGGCGGGTAGCGGGGTCGATCTGGAACAGCCCGGTATGGGCCCAGACGTCCGCGCTGTCCCGCGCAACGTAAACCGGCATATCCCCCAGCACGCCGATCCCCCGCTGCCGGGCGTATTGGTGGATCTCCTCCCACTCGGTGAAAAAGAGGTACTGGGTAAAATCCCAAAACGCGGTTTCCGCCGCATAGGCGGCGGCGTTTTTCCGGCAGCGGGCGTAATCGGCGCATTCGTCCGGCCATTCCCACCAGGGCTTTTGGCCGTTGGCTTCTTTGGCCGCCATATACAGGGAGAAATCCGGCAGCCATTCCCGCCTGCGGGCAAAGGCGGCAACCTCTTCGCGCAGCGCGCTGCCGGCGCGGGAGAAG
Source organism: Candidatus Avimonas faecium (assembly GCA_904419005.1). GTDB lineage: Bacteria > Bacillota > Clostridia > Oscillospirales > Acutalibacteraceae > Avimonas > Avimonas faecium. The sequence goes on from CAJFQI010000031.1 coordinate 4,816, forward strand.
GCTGTCCGCAGCAGCGCAAGCCGCCGCTCCTTGGCAAAATCATAGGCGGCGGTGTAGGGGGTGCCGTCCCAGCGGTTGGACGCCTCCTCCTGCTCGGTAATCAGGCCGCGGCGCAGCAGGTCGCGCGGGTCGATATACAGGATATTGCCGGCAAAGGCGCTGGGGCTGGTGTAGGGGGAATTCATGCTGTCCAGGGGGTTGAAGGGCAGCACCTGCCACCAGCGGAAGTGCATCTCCCCCAGCATATCCAGGAAATCCTTTGCTTCCTGGCCGAATACCCCGATGCCGTAGGGGCCGGGCAGGCTGGAGATATTGCACAGCACGCCGGCCGTGCGGGTTTCCGTCCTCGTTTCTTTTTTCACAGCGGGCATCCTCCTTTCGGTTGCGGGGAGATTGGGGAGGGGGCGCGGAACACCCCGGTATCCATATATGCCGGTTCCGGGGGAGCGATGTCCGGAGCGGCCAGCCCGCGCGCTCTATTCGGCGTCCGGGTTGTTCATGGTCATCTCAATCCACTGCTGGCGGGTAATCAGCACCTGCCGGGGCTTGCTGCCCTCCGAGGGGCCGATATAGCCTTTCTGCTCCATTTCGTCGATCAGCCGGCCCGCCCGGGCGTAGCCGATCCGCAGGCGACGCTGGAGCATGCTGGTGGATACGCTGCCCGATTCGACCGCGATTTCGAGGGCCTGGGGAAGCATATCGTCCCCGTCCCCATCCGAAAGCTCCTCCCCGCCGGCGGAGGCTTTGCCCCCGCCCTTGCCGGCCGCGGCGGCCTGGCGGTCGATTTCCTCAATCACCTTGTCGTCATACTCGTGCTCTTCGGAGCTCTTGAGGTACTGCACCACCGACTCCACTTCCTGGTTCGTGACAAAGCAGCCCTGCACCCGCATCGGCTTGGGTAGGCCGACCGGCATAAAGAGCATGTCGCCCTTGCCCAGCAGCTTTTCCGCGCCGCCGGTGTCCAGGATGGTGCGGGAGTCCACGCTTGACGCCACGGTGAGCGCCAGGCGGGAGGGGATGTTGGCCTTGATCAGGCCGGTGATGACGTCCACCGACGGGCGCTGGGTCGCGATGACCAGATGCATCCCGGCGGCGCGGGCCATCTGCGCCAGGCGGATGATCGCGTCCTCAACCTCGCTGGCGGCGGCCATCATCAGGTCGGCCAGCTCGTCGATGACGATGAGGATCAGCGGCATGGGCTGGAGGGTTTCGCTCTTTTTGGCCAGCTCATTGTAGGAGGCCAGGTCGCGCACGTTGTTCTCGGCAAAAATTTTGTAGCGGTTGAGCATCTCGGTCACGGCCCAGCCCAGCGCGCCGGCCGCCTTGCGCGGGTCGGTGACCACCGGGACCAGCAGGTGGGGGATGCCGTTGTACACCCCGAATTCCACCTGCTTGGGGTCGATCAGCAGCATCCGCACATCCTTGGGGGAGGCGCGGTAGAGCACGCTCTGGATCATCGAATTGGTGCAGACCGATTTGCCGGAGCCGGTGGTGCCGGCGATCAGCAGGTGGGGCATCTTGGCCAGGTCGGCCAGCACGATGCCGCCGCTGATATCCTTGCCCAGGGCCACGGTCAATTTGCTTTTGGCCTTGGAGAACTCGGTCGAATCGATCAGCTCCCGCAGGCAGACGGTACCGCGGGTTTTGTTCGGCACCTCAATCCCGACGGCGGCCTTGCCGGGGATGGGCGCCTCAATCCGCACGCCGGTGGCGGCGAGCCGCAGGGCGATATCATCCGCCAGGCCGGTGATCCGGCTGATCTTTACCCCGGCGCTCGGCTCCAGCTCGTACCGGGTAACGGCCGGGCCGCGGGAAACCGCCACCACGCGGGTGTTGATCCCGAAATCCTTCAGGGTCTTCACCAGCAGCTCGGCGTTGTTTTGCTGCTCCGCCGCAGCGGAAATGTCGTCAAAGGGGCGCGGCTCGTCAAGGAGGGCGATGGGCGGGTAATGGTAGTCGTCGCCCGGACGGGCGGCCTCCGCCTTAGCTGGGCCGGGCGACGGCTCTTTGGCGTCCCCGCCTTCGTCCGGCCTCCCTGTCTTCTGCGTCGGGGCGTTTCCCGCGTCTGCCGTGTCCTGGCCCAGCGGGAAGGAGACGGGCGGATGCCCGGCAACGTCGTCCAGCGCGATATCAAGCGTGCTTGGCAGCTTCTCCGCCGGCAGGATGCCGGCGGCCTCCGGCTCCTCCTGCAGCTCGCGGGCCGCGCGGCCGAGCGCCTCCAGCTTTTCATTTTTCGGCGGGGCGGCGGGGCTGCGCACCGGATGGGCGGGGAGCGCATCCTCCTCCGGCGCTTCCTCCGCGTCGTAGCCCTCGCCCATGTCTATGTCAATGACCGGTGAGCCGCGCCGCCGCTCCTGCCCGGCGATCATGGCGGTTTCAATGCTCTCCTTAGCCTTTTTCACCGGGGTGGAGGCCGCCCGGAGGACCGCCGCCACCGTCGTCCCGGTCACCAGCATCAGGAACACCGCGATCAGCAGCAGGATGATGATCTTGGCCCCGACGTCGGTAAAAAAGTATTCCAGCGGGTAGCCGAGCAGCACCCCCATCACCCCGCCGCCGCGGTTGGCCTTCCCGGCGGTATAGCCCAGCCCGATGGCGGCAAAATAATTGGTGGTGATGTCAAAGGAGAAAACGTGGATGGCGCTGGCGATCATCGTGATTAAGCTGACGCACTGCCACATTTTCCCGCTGACGCTGCCCACCGGCTTATCAAGCGCGATAATCACCGATATGTAAACCATCAGCACCGGCAGGATGTAGGCGCAGATCCCGAACAGGCCGAGCAGGAAACGGTGCAGCACGCCCCATAGACTGCCGCCGGGGATGATGACCATGCAGAACAGCAGGATGGCCGCCGCGAATATCAGCACCGAAGCCGTCTGCCGGCGGGCCTTTACCACAGTGTTGCCCTTGCTTTGCCCGTCGGTGCTTTTTCCCTTGGCCGTTTTTTTCGCCATTGACGCCGGCCGGTTCGGCACCTTCTTCTTGGTCGCGGGCTTCTTTTTGGATGCGGGCATGGCTTTCACTCCCAGTTCCGATTTTTGCGTGGGACAGGACAACAGCCGCGGCACGGGAGGTGCGGCGGCTCCTTCGTCGTTTCGGTTTATGTAGCCGGGCGAACCCGGTCTATGGCCGCCTTTGGGAGGCGGGAGGATGATCTGCGGGGAAAACCGAAGAGGCCGCACCGGCAAGGCGGGCGCTCAGCGGCCCGCATCGGCCGGATCCGTCGGCTCGCCCGCCGTCCGCCCATCCCTGCGGCGGGCCCCGTCAATCATGGCGTACAGCGCGGCGATGGCGTCGGAGAGGGAGCCCAGTTCGTCAATCAGCCCCTCCCGCACCGCGTCTTCGCCGTCAAGGACGGTCCCCATGTCCATCACCAGCTCGTCGTTGTTCAGGCAGAGCTGGGTGAAACGCTCGGGAGGCATGTGCGAATTGCCGGAGACAAAGCCGGTGATCCGCTCCTGCATCCGCTCAAAATACGAAAAGGCCTGGGGAACGCCCAGAACCAGCCCGTTCATCCGGACCGGATGCAGCGTCATGGTGGCGGTCGGCGCGATGAAGGAACGCTTGGCGGCCACCGCCAGGGGGACCCCGATCGAATGCCCGCCGCCGAGCACCAGGGAGACCGTGGGCTTTTTCATCCCGGCGATCAGCTCGGCAATGGCCAGGCCCGCCTCAATGTCCCCGCCCACCGTGTTCAGGAGGATCAACAGCCCTTCAATATCCGGGCTTTCCTCAATGGCTACAAGCTGGGGGATCACATGCTCATATTTGGTGGTTTTGTTGTTGTCTGGCAGAACGTAGTGCCCTTCAATCTGCCCGATGATGGTCAGGCAGTGCAGGCTGTGCCGCCCGTTGCGTGTGGTGACCGACCCGGTTTCAATCAGCTGGTCAAGCGGCGCCTTCGGCGCGGCGTCGTCCTTAGGAGCACCCTGCCCGCCGTTTTCCTCCGCCTGCGCGCCGGCAGGGGCGGAGGAAGCGGACAGCGGGCTGTGGAATGTGTTTTCTGGCATCGTCGCCCATCCTTTCCGGGGAGGACAGACGGTTTCCTGCCGCCGGGAGCCAAAGCAGGTTCCCCGGCGGCGTTCCGTCCCCTTTTCCGGTTCAGTGTTCCCGGAAGGAGGGCAGATTATGCGCGGGTCAAGGCAGTCGCAGGTTAAACGGTCTCGGCCGCCTTGCCGGCCGGGCGGGCCGATACCGCCGGAGCGGTCCCTCCGGCTTTGCGGGCGGCCATACGGGCGTTGGCCAGCATCAGCTTGATCCGGTTTTCCTGGTTGATCCGGGTTGCGCCGGGATCGTAGTCGATGCAGACGATGTTGGACTGGGGCATATTTTCCTTAATCTTGCGGACCATGCCCTTGCCGACGATGTGGTTGGGCAGGCAGCCGAAGGGCTGGGTGCAGACGATGTTGTTGATGCCCGCATCAATCAGCTCCAGCATCTCCCCGGTCAGCAGCCAGCCCTCGCCCATCTTGTTGCCGTAGCCGAGGTAGTTCTTGACCAGGCTCTTGAGGTGGTCAAAGGTGCAGGGGGCACGGAATTCCGGATGCCGCTTGACGGCGGCGATCATCATTGCCTGCAGGCGCTTGACGTAGTTTTCCAGGAAGCCGGCGCCGAGGTAGGTGGCGGTTTTGCCGCCGTACAGCTTGTGATCGACCACCCGGTTGTCTAATTTGAAGATGATGAAATCGGTCAGCCCCGGGACGACCGGCTCGCAGTCCTCCGAGCGGAGGAATTCCTCAAGGTTGTTGTTGCCCAGCGGGGCGTAGTTGATATAGATTTCCCCCACGATGCCCACCCGCACCTTTGGTACGCGGCGGAGGGGGATGGAGGCGAAGTCGTCCGCGATGCGGTCGAAATTCTCGCGGACATGCTCGGTTTTGAAGCTGCCCTTCTGGCTGAATTCGCTGACCAGGCGGTTCACCCATTTGTCGATGCGCCGGTCGGTTTCCCCCTCCACGATCTCATAGGGGCGGCATTGGTTGGCCATATGGACGATCAAATCGCCGTAGACCATACTGAACGCCATCTGGCGGATCATGGTGAAATTTAAGGAGAAGCCGGGGTTCTTTTCCAGCCCGGACAGGTTGACCGACACCACCGGGACATAATCGTACCCCGCCCGGTGCAAGGCCTTGCGCAGCAGGTGGATGTAGTTGGAGGCACGGCAGCCGCCGCCGGTCTGGGTGATCAGCAGCCCGACCTTATGCGGGTCGTACTTCCCGCTTTTGACCGCGTCAATCAGCTGGCCGATGACCAGCAGCGCGGGATAGCAGGTATCGTTGTGGACGTATTTCAACCCTTCGTCCACAATCCCGCGGTGGTTGGTGGTCAGCATATCAACCTTGAATCCATGCAGCTCCAGCACCCGCTTGAGCATGGTGAAATGCACGGGGAGCATCTGGGGCATCAGCAGGGTGTATTCCTGCTTCATCTCCTCGGTAAAAAGGAGGCGGCCCTGTTCGTTGTATACAAGCTCTGCCATATGAAAAATCCTTTCTGGGAGTAACGGGCGGCCCGTTAGACCGCTTTTGCCCGGCCGGCTTCGGCCGCCTGCTCCGCCCGGCGGGCGTCGATTGCCGCCAGCAGGGAGCGGATGCGGATGCGCACCGCGCCGAGGTTGTTAATCTCGTCGATTTTGAGCTGGGTGTACAGCTTGCCGCCGTTTTCCAGGATGGAGCGGACCTCATCGGTGGTGATCGCGTCAATCCCGCAGCCGAAGGAGACAAGCTGCACCAGCTGCATATCCGGCTGGGTGGTGACGTATTCCGCCGCGCTGTACAGGCGGGAGTGGTAGGTCCACTGGTTGAGTACATGGACCGGCTGCTTGGGCTCCATCCAGGCGACCGCGTCCTCCGTGACCACGGTCAGCCCAAAGGAGGCGATCAGCGCATCAATGCCGTGGTTGATCTCCGGGTCGACATGGTAGGGCCGGCCGGACAGGACGATGATATCCTGCCCTTTGCGCCGCGCCTCGGCGATCATCTCGGCCCCCTTGTCCCGCAGCATCCCCAGGTAGGCGGTGTAGGCGGCGTAAGCGGCTTTGCTCGCCGCCTTGACCTCCCCGGCAGGGATGCCGAATTCCTGCCTAAAGTATTCCGCCGCCTTTTTGGCAAAGTCGTGCGGGCGGTGCATCCCGAAATAGGGGTGCAGGAAACGGGTTTTCTTGAGCGCCAGGACGTTGGCGTCAATCAGCTCGGGATAATAGGCGACCACGGGACAGTTGTAGTGGTTGTCCCCTTTGCCCTCGTCGAAGTTATAGGGCAGGCAGGGGTAGAAGATCGCGTCAACGTCCATGTCGAGCAGCTTTTCAATATGCCCGTGGATCAGCTTGGCCGGGTAGCACACCGTATCCGAGGGGATAGTGTGCTGCCCGCAGGCGTACAGGCTGCGGGAGGACTCGGGGGAGAGCACTACCTCAAACCCGAGCTTGGTAAAGAAGGTGTACCAGAAGGGGAGGTTTTCAAACATATTCAGCGCCATCGGCAGGCCGATGCGGCCCCGCCGGTTTTCCCCGCCGTGCAGGGAGCGCAGGTAGTCGTATTTCCATTTGTACAGGTTGGGCACGTCCTTGTGATCGCCCTTGCCGAGCGGGCGCTCGCACCGGTTACCGGAGATAAAGCGCCGTTTGTCGCCGAAGGTGTTAATGGTGAGCAGGCAGCGGTTGCCGCACAGACCGCACTGGGCGGATTTGGCGTTGTGAACGAAATGCTCCAGATCCTCCGGCCCCAGCAGGGTGCTGTGGGACAGGTGCTGATCCCGGGCGGCGAGCGCCGCGCCGTAGGCCCCCATAATGCCGGCGATGGTGGGACGGATGACCTCCGTACCCAGCTCCAGCTCAAAGCTGCGCAGCACCGCGTCGTTTAAGAAGGTGCCGCCCTGCACCACGATGTGCTGCCCCAGCTCGGACGGGCTGGAGGCGCGGATGACCTTGTAGATCGCATTTTTGACAATGCTGATTGACAGGCCGGCCGAGATGTCGTCCACCCCGGCGCCTTCCTTCTGCGCCTGCTTGACCGAGGAGTTCATAAACACCGTGCAGCGGGAGCCGAGGTCGACCGGCTTTTCCGCAAACAGGCCGAGCGCGGCAAAATCCGCGATCGAGTACCCCAGCGCCTTGGCGAAGGTTTCAATGAAGGAGCCGCAGCCGGAGGAGCAGGCCTCGTTGAGCATGATGCTGTCGATCGCGCCGTTGCGGATCTTGAAGCACTTCATGTCCTGGCCGCCGATGTCGATGATAAAATCCACCTGCGGGTTGAAGTGGGCGGCGGCGCGGTAATGCGCGACCGTTTCCACCAGCCCGAGGTCGATGTTGAACGCGTTTTTCACCAGGTCCTCGCCGTAGCCGGTGGCGGCGCTCCCCTTGATGGTGACCCGGTCCCCGAAGCGGCGGTAGATTTCCTTGAGCTGGTCGAGCACCACCGCCACCGGGTTTCCGCCGTTGGAGGCATAATAGGTGTACAGCAGCCCGCCGTCCGGCGTAATCAGCGCCAGCTTGGTGGTGGTGGAGCCGGCGTCCACACCGAGGTAGGCGTCCCCCGTATAGCTTTCCGTGTCAATGGCCGGGGGACAGTGAGCGGCGTGCCGGGCCGAAAAGGCCTCGTAATCCTCCTTGGAGGCAAAGAGGGGGGGGAGGGTGTTGGTGGTGTTCTTCTGCGCCGAAGCGCTGTCAATCCGGCGGAGCAGCTCCTCAAACGGCATGGCCGCAACGTTGCCGGCATAGACCGCCGCGCCGACCGCGACGAACACGTCGGCGTTGTCCGGGAAAACGGCCTGCTCGGGGGTGAGGTGCAGGGTTTCCACAAACCGGCGGCGCAGGCCGCTCAGGAAGTAGAGCGGGCCGCCTAAAAACAGCACCTTGCCCTTGATCTCCCGCCCCTGGGCCAGGCCGGCAATGGTCTGGTTGACCACGGCCTGGAAGATGCTGGCCGCGATATCCTCCTTGCGCGCGCCCTGGTTGAGCAGGGGCTGGATGTCCGACTTGGCGAACACCCCGCAGCGGGAGGCGATGGAGTACAGCTTTTCATATCGCTCGCTCAGCTCGTTGAGCTCGTCCGGCGTGACGTTGAGCAGGGTGGCCATCTGGTCAATGAAGGCGCCGGTGCCGCCGGCGCAGGAGCCGTTCATCCGCTCCTCAAGCCCGCCGGTCAGGAAAATGATCTTTGCGTCCTCGCCCCCCAGCTCGACCACCACGTCGGTGTCGGGGATGAAGCGCTCCACCGCGCCGGCGGTGGCGAACACCTCCTGCACGAATTCCAGGTCGGCGGCCTTGGCGACGCCGAGCCCGGCCGAACCGGTGACGGCGACCTGTACCTCTTGCCCCCGGAGCTGGGGTTCCAGCAGGCGGAGCATCTCCGCCGTCTTTTCCCGCACCTTGGACATATGGCGTTCGTACGTCTTAAACAGGGTGTTGTCCTGGTCGTCCAGAAGGACGACTTTCACGGTCGTAGATCCAATATCAATTCCGATGCGCAAAACAGGGCCTCCTAACAACCTATGGTATAAGGGATGGCAAACGGCCTCCATCCCTTGTGGGTGCCTGGGAATAACCTGCCGGACGGAAATGCAGTCTCGGCATCACTTCATTATAGCACCTGCACGCGGGAAGAGCAAGCGAAAGCCGCGTTTTCTTTGCCTTTTTGCCTTGTAAATGTTACAATACCTTGTAAGAAAAGGCAGAAACAGCAAAGCCTGTATTCCGCGGCTGCCATGCCCTGGAAGCGCCGGGGGGGACTCTGAGGCGCCGCGGCACGGCATCTTACGGCCGGCCGGCTTGGAAACGCGAGCCGGGGCGCGGTATCCAAAGGACCGGGAATAGCGGGGCTTCCGCCGGCGGGCCGAGCTTCCGGGCCGCCGTCCAAGGAGGGCCGATCGGTTCTTGCTTTTTTCCCACAATGGAATATACTGAAAGCTGTAGGCGTGTTCGGCGCGACAGCGGACAGGAAGCGCAAAAGACAGAAAATCAGAAAGGATGTGCCGGTATGCTGCTGGCCCTGGATATGGGGAATACGAACATTACCATCGGGGTTTTTGAGGGGGAGGAGCTCCGCCTGGAAACCCGCATTGCCACCGACCACACCAAAATGGAGGATCAGTACGCCGTGGAGCTGCTTGATATCCTGCGGCTGTACGGGGTCAACGAGCGGGAGTTTGAAGGGGCGGTGATCTCCTCGGTGGTGCCGCCGCTCAACCAGGTGATCCGCCGGGCGGTGGAAAAGGTGACGGGGGTGTCCCCGCTCTTGGTCGGTCCGGGGATCAAGACCGGGCTGGATGTACGGATTGACAACCCGGCCCAGCTCGGCGCCGACCTGCTGGTGGGCGCGGTGGCCGCCATTGCGCGTTTCGGCGCCCCCTGCATCATTTGGGATCTCGGCACCGCGACCACCGTGTCGGTGGTTGATAAAAACGGCGTGTTCCGCGGCGGCGCGATTATGCCGGGGGTAGGGGTATCCTTTGATACGCTCGCCTCCCGCGCCTCCCAGCTCCAGCGCATCAGCTTTGAAGCGCCGGATAAGGTCGTGGGCGGGAGCACCATCGCCAGTATGCAGTCGGGCGCGGTATATGGGACGGCCGCCATGCTGGACGGGATGTGCGACCGGATAGAGGAGGAGATGGGCTATCCCATGACGGTGGTGGCGACCGGCGGCCTGGGGCGGGAGATCGTCCGCCACTGCAAACGGGAGATCACCTACGACGACACCCTCCTGCTGACCGGGCTGTACCGGATTTATGAGAAGAACTGTGAGAAGGGCAAAGAAAAAGGGAAAAAATGAGGAACGGCACCTGGAGAGCGCGGGGCCGCTTTCGGAAAGCAAAAGCCGCAGCCGCTTACGCTATTTGCGCTGGAAATGCGGGAAAAATACGCAAGGGGGGGTAGCGCAGCGGCGGATTATCGGGTATAATAAGGCAAAGACAGTAAAAACGCAGGTTGGCTGAGCCAGCACTACGGCTGCGCCATGGCGATTGGAAGCCGCGCGGCAGCTTCGGCGCCGCAGCGGGTTCCCCGTGGGAAGCCGTATGGTCGGGCGGGGGCCCGAATAGATATTTTTACACGCTTGGCCAGAAGGATCTGGCGCGTGGCGCGCTGTATCCCTGCCTGCCCCTTCTCCAAGGGCGGGCGGCATGGGAACAGCAGCAAGGAGGTATTGTCGTATGACAAGGAGTAAGCTGGAGAAATTGGTGCTGACCGCGATGTTCTGCGCGATCATCGTCGCCATGACGTTTATCCCCTTTGTGGGGTACATCAACTATGGCGCGCTGAGCCTGACCACCCTGCATGTGGTGGCGATCCTGGGTGCGGTCACGATGGGGCCGGTTCGGGGAGCGGTGATCGGCCTGGTGTGGGGCGTCACCTGCCTGCTGTATGCGCTTACCGGCAGCGTAGCGGATTCGGCGATCTTTTTGAACCCGCTGATTTCGGTGGTGCCGCGGGTGATCGTCGGCTTTGCCGCCGGCTGGTATTTCCGCTGGTTTGCCGCCCTTTTCCGCAAAATCCCGTCCCGCCGTGCGGAAAAAGCAGCTGACAAGGCAGAGCGCAAGGGAAATGCGTTGACCCGCTGGCTGCGTTCCTTCCGCGGCAAAGGCCCGGAGGTGGCAGCTTCGGCCGTGGCGGCGGCGCTGGGCACCCTGACCAACACGGTGCTGGTGATTTTTGCTATCCACCTTTTCGGCGGCAGCGGTGTGGTCAAGATGGGCGTGGTGCTGCAGGCGATTGTCGCAGCGGCGTTGTCTGTGAATATGGCCATCGAACTGCCGCTGGCTGTGATTGTGGTGCCGGCGATTGCGACGCCCCTCTTCCAGCTGATGCGCCGGCAGGGGGCGTAATAAACCGGACCCAAGGCGGCTTGATGACGGGGGCTATGGAAGAGTAATCCAACATAAAAAAGCGCTGGAGAGAATCGCTCTCCAGCGCTTTTTTATGTTGCGGACCTATCGGTAGGGATCCAGCGCGTCCCTTACCACATTGACGAAGCTTTCGGACGCACCCCAGTCGAAGCGGAATAGCCCTTCTCCTCCGCCGCCGCTGACGCAGACAACCCGGGTGCGCTTTTCAAAATTGTCGATGGTGACAGTCAGGGTCAGCCGGTTCCCCGCGCGGTAATAATGCTTTTCGTAGATGCATACGATACAGATTCCTCCGCCCGGCGCGTTGAGGACGTAGGAATCAATCCGCTCGCCCGTAATGCTGCCCTCCGTGACCGCGCTGTCCACGGTACGCGCAGCCTCCGACGGGGACAGGGAAACATAGAATGTGTCGGCCATTCCCGATGCCTCCTCCCACGCAGCGCTGTCGGCTGCTTTTGCTGGTATTTTACCATAAATTCGGCGAAACTGCAATAATAGCTTGACAATAAAATCGATGTTAATCTATAATGGTAGCAAAAATAAAGACTGTATTTGAAAAGTCTTTTGGTGTAGCGTTCTTTTGGTGTAGCGTATTGCAAAAAAGGAGGAGAAGTTTTTGGCAGTTTTTATTTCGCTCGTTCGTCTATTTCTATTTGCGCTATCATCATTAGGAACATGGGAAATTTTTCGAAGAAAAAGCAATATAAATGTTTATTTCTTGCCTAGTCTGACCATTGCTGCACAGACTGCTATTTTGTTTCTAGCGGGATTGTTTAATCTTCTTTTAGAAGTTACTTGGCTTCTATATCTTCTCGGCTTTTTTGGGTTGGTTTATAGTATCTATCGTGACAAAGGAGTTCGCTTTTTACTGCACTATTGTAATGTCGGTTTTGTTTTCTTGACGCTTGTCTCTTGTGTCTTACTTGTTTTTTTGAAAGGTCAAATGTTTACCCATTATGATAATTTTTCTCATTGGGCGCTGGTTGTTCAAAGGATGTTAGGCGTCAATCGTTTTCCAAATTTTGAGGATACAATTATTGGATTTACGAGTTATCCTTTAGGGAGCGCTACCTATATCTATTATTTGGCCAAGTTAGTCAGCAACAGCGAATCGGTGCAAATGTTTGCCCAAGCTTATATGATGCTGGCTTGTATTATTCCTCTATTCGTTTTAGCTAATCGCCATCGTGTCGCAGTTTTTATTACCCTTCTTGCAGCAACGAATTTCATCTTTGCATACAACATAACTATAACAAATCTGCTCGTGGACACATTGCTTCCTTTGGTTGGCGCTTGCGGATTGTTCTTTGTTTACCAGTATTGCACAAACGGAGGGCGTTTTGAGTTATACTGCGCTGCACTATACATGGTTCAGCTTATGCAGATAAAGAACTCCGGCCTTTTCTTTGTCGCGTTGATGATCATCTTAATCTTAATTCATTTCCGTAATGGACATTGGCGTACACGCATCTTTAGTATCATAGCTCCCTTTGCTTCACTAGTTCTGTGGCAAAGACATTGTTCCTATGTTTTTTCCAACTCCGAAATGAGCAAACACGCCATGACGGTAGAAAATTATAGTGCCAATATAAGCAGCAAAACTTGGGAAGACATTCAAAGTATCTGCTCGGCTATGGTAAAATTTATTTTTACTTGGAAAGATGTTTGGCTGGCGTTTGCGGTACTTATTTTGGTTGGGCTGATTACTCTTCTTGTCTCGCGGCGCATGATAAAGCTTTTTTTAAAGCTGATGGCAGTTTGTGTTGCGATTTATCTAGTGTATCAGGTTGGTATGCTGGCGATGTACCTATTCTCCATGCCCATGAGGGAAGCAGCGACCCTTGCAAGCAGCACTAGATATACGAAAACCATTTTAATTTTTCTTTTGTATTTCATATTGGCTTACGCTATACAGATGATTTCTAGCTTGGAATCAAGAAGAAATCTTCTCATTTCGTCGTCTGGGATTGTTGTTGCCTTTTTTGCCTATATGTATTTTGCGTTTGGTTCGGTAACCATCATATCGTGGCCGTCAAGCAATTCGGCTATCCGATCTTGGGTGGAGTCTGTTAGGGACGAATACGCTCTCCCAAACGGTGATTCCTATAGCTTTTTGGCTTCTAGTGGAGATGCTAGTTACATGACCTATTTGGGGCGGTATGTTTTTCGATCCACTTCCGTAAAGAGTATAGTAGCAACCTCTCCTGATGATTTAAATAAGATTGACACTCATTACATCATTGTCTTTGATCAGGATAATGCTGTCGCCAATGAATGGATTCGAGCTAATTACCCCGATCAATATGGAAGTGATGTAATCGTAAGAAATAGTGATTGAATATGTCGAAAATTGATATTATTATCCCGGCTTACGAGCCGGATGTACGCTTGCTGAACTTATTGGAAGAGCTTGACAAACAAAACTTAGGTCCGGTTATTCTGATAAATGACGGAAGTGGGCCAGAGTACAATTCGATTTTTGAAAAAGCAGCGCTTATCATTAATCGACTTCACGGTACCATATTGACCCATGATTTCAACAAGGGCAAAGGGCGTGCATTAAAGACGGCTTTTTCATACATTCTTAAATATGGTTTAGATGTAGAAGCTGTTGTAACGGCGGACTCGGACGGACAGCATACGCCTGAATGCATTAAAAAGATGATAAATGCTACCGAAAAGAATCCTGGGTGCTTGATTCTGGGTGTACGCAACTTTACCGGCACGGACGTGCCTTGGAAAAGTCGTTTTGGCAATCGCCTGACAGAAAAAGTATTTCAGTTTGTTTCCGGCGCACATATTACAGACACACAGACTGGTCTGCGCGGCATTCCCAGGAAATATATGAAAGAACTGCTTGAGCTAAAAGGCGAACGCTTCGAATTTGAAATGAGAATGTTGCTGGACGCTGCAGGCAAATACCAGATCGTAGAAATTCCGATCTCAACGGTATATGATTCTGTTGAAAACCATCAAACTCACTTTGATCCTTTTAGAGATTCCTTGAGAATCTACCGGATTTTGGGTAAAAAAATTATCAAGTACGTTTTTTCTTCTTTTTCATCTAGCATCATAGATCTTATCGTTTTCTCTATTTTGATACAAGTTCTAAGAAAATCTCAGCCTTTATTCTATACTGCAATTGCAACCGTTATCGCACGTCTTATTTCTGCTACTTATAACTATTTTATCAACTACAAAGTAGTATTTAAAAGCAATGAAAGTGTGAGCGCTTCTGCCCTTAAATATTTTATCCTGGCAATTGCACAAATGATATGTAGCGCTGGTTTGGTAACTGTATTCGCTTTCCTTATTCCATTTATCCCTGAAATTATCCTAAAAATTGTTGTAGACACGTTTTTGTTTTTTGTTAGTTACTATATTCAACAGCATATTGTTTTCCATAAGCAATAATTCATGTATTTCTCTAAGAGAGGATGAAAGCACTGATAAAAGTCCGAAAACGGGACATAACAGAAAAAACGGGCGGCCCCGAAGTTTTCGGGGCCGCCCGTTTAGCGAGGTAACAAGATTGGGAATAGCAAGAGACAATCAACCCGGGAAACCATACCTCTTACTTGCCGTAGCAGCGCTGAGATAGAGCTCCTTGATCTCCCTTCATGAGCGGATAACGAGGGTTGGCTCGGGAGCCAAGCGCCTCTTACTTGCCGTAGTAGCTCTTGAGATAGAGTTCCTTGATCTCCTTCATGAGCGGATAACGAGGGTTGGCTCCGGTGCACTGGTCGTTGAACGCCTGCTCCACCATGTCGTCCAGGGTATCAAGGAAGTACTTCTCATCCACACCGTAGGCCTGGATCGATTCCTTAACGCCGACCTTTTTCTTGAGGTCCTCAATGCCGGCGAGCAGCTTCTCAAAGCATTCTTCGTCGGTCTTGCCGGTGAAGCCGCAGTAACGGGCGCACTCGGCGTAGCGGGCAAGAGCGTGCGGGTACTCATACTGCGGGAAGGTGCCCATCTTGGTCGGGGTCTCGGAGGCGTTGTACCGCATCACATTGGTCAGCAGCACCGCGTTAGCCAGGCCGTGGGCCAGGTGATGGAACGCGCCGAGCTTATGCGCCATGGAGTGGTTCAGGCCCAGGAACGCGTTGGCGAACGCCATGCCGGCCATGCAGGCGGCGTCGGCCATCTTCTGGCGGGCCTTCGGATCCTTCGCGCCGTTCTCATAGGCGGAGGGCAGATAGTCGAACACATTCTTCATGGCCTTCAGGGCCAGGCCGTCGGTGTAATCGCTGGCCATGATCGAGACATAGGCTTCCAGCGCATGGGTCAGCACGTCAATACCGGACGCGCTGGTCAGACCCTTCGGCTGGCTCATCATGTTGTCGGTATCAACAATCGCCATATTCGGCAGCAGCTGATAGTCGGCCAGCGGGTATTTCACGCCGCTCTTTTCATCGGTGATGATGGCGAAGGGGGTCACCTCGGAACCGGTGCCGGAAGAGGTCGGGATCGCGATGAAGTAGGCCTTGGTGCCCATTTCGGGGTACTCGTACACCCTCTTGCGGATGTCCATGAAGTCCATAGCCATGTCTTCAAAGTTCGCGTCCGGATGTTCGTACAGCACCCACATGATCTTGCCGGCGTCCATCGCGGAGCCGCCGCCCAGGGCGATGATCACGTCCGGCTCAAAGGAGCGCATTGCCTCGGCGCCGCGCATCGCGCAGCCCAGCGTCGGGTCGGGGGCAACGTCGTAGAAGCAGGTGTGCTGGATGCCCATTTCGTCGAGCTTCTGCTCAATCGGGGCAACATAGCCGTTTTTATACAGGAAGGAGTCGGTGACAATAAACGCCTTCTTTTTGTGCATGACCGACTTGAGCTCAGCCAAAGCGACCGGCATGCAGCCCTTCTTGAAGTATACCTTCTCCGGCGTGCGGAACCACAGCATATTCTCTCTCCTCTCGGCAACCGTCTTGACATTGAGCAGGTGCTTGACGCCCACGTTTTCGGATACCGAGTTGCCGCCCCAGGAGCCGCAGCCCAGCGTCAGCGAGGGGGCCAGGCGGAAGTTATACAGGTCGCCGATGCCGCCCTGGGAGGAGGGGGTGTTGATCAGGATGCGGCATGTCTTCATGGTTTCGCTGAACTTCGCAATCTTATCCTGGCCGGTCACGGTGTCCACATACAGGGAGGAGGTGTGGCCGTAGCCGCCGTCCGCAATCAGGCGCTCCGCCTTGGCGACCGCGTCGTCAAAATCCTTGGCGCGGTACATCGCCAGGACAGGGGACAGCTTTTCATGCGCGAATTCCTCTTCAATATCAACGCTCTCCACTTCGCCGATCAGGATCTTGGTGGTCTCCGGAACCTCAACCCCCGCCAGGGAGGCGATGGTGTGAGCGGTCTGGCCGACGATCTTGGCGTTCAGGGAGCCGTTGATCAGGATGGTCTTGCGCACCTTCTCCGTCTCGTCCGGCTTGAGGATATAGCAGCCGCGGTCGACGAATTCCTTCTTGGCCTTGTTGTAGATTTTATCCAGCAGGATGACCGACTGCTCAGAAGCGCAGATCATGCCGTTGTCAAACGTCTTGGAATGGATGATGGAGTTAACCGCCATCACGATGTCGGCGGAATCGTCGATGATCGCCGGGGTGTTGCCCGCGCCGACGCCCAGGGCCGGCTTGCCGGAGGAGTAGGCGGCCTTGACCATGCCGGGGCCGCCGGTGGCCAGGATGATGTCCGCGCTGCGCATCAGCTCGTTGGTCATCTCCAGCGAGGGAATGTCGATCCAGCCGATGATGCCCGCCGGGGCGCCGGCCGCGACCGCTGCGTCAAGGACGACCTTTGCCGCCGCAATGGTGGATTTCTTGGCGCGGGGATGGGGGCTGATAATAATGCCGTTGCGGGTTTTCAGGGAAATCAAGGTCTTGAAGATCGCCGTCGAAGTGGGGTTGGTGGTCGGGATAACCGCCGCGACAACGCCGATCGGCTCCGCGATCTTCTTCATGCCGCCGGAAAGGTCCTCTTCAATCACGCCGCAGGTCTTGGTGTTTTTGTAAGCGTTGTAAATATATTCCGCCGCATAGTGGTTTTTGATAACCTTGTCTTCCACCACGCCCATGCCGGTTTCCTCAACGGCCATTTTAGCCAGAGGGATGCGCTGCTTGTTCGCGGCCATCGCCGCGGCGCGGAAGATCTTATCCACCTGCTCCTGGCTGTAGGTAGCGAAAATCTGCTGTGCGGCGCGTACCTCGCTGATCTTGGCGAGCAGCGCGTCCATGTTGTCCACGATGCCGGTAGCCGCCGGGGCGGTGGCCGCAACAGCGGCCTGCTCTTTTTTAGCCATTTCCATTTTCCTCCTGTTTTCTCCTGTTCCCACAATGACATTTGCAAGCGTGTGAATGGTCTTGTTATTTTTTTAACAAGGCTATTATAGCAGACCGACGGCCCAAAAGGCAAGCCATATTGTATGACAATGTTTTAAAAAATACGACAGCATTTATGGGCAGAACTAACAAACTGCAATCGGAGCACTTGCCCGCTTGCCTGATGGTCTCCTGGACGGGGGCGGAGGAGGGATTATCTCCTAGAGCTGCATTATAGGACAGGGCGCTCTCCGCCGCCCTGTCCACAGCGGGATTTCCAGCGCTTTGGACAGGCTTTGAAAACAATCGCGGTATTTGCTGCGGGCGATACGCAGGATCCCCGGCTTGAAGGCGGCCGGGTCGTCCAGCGTGTGGAAATTTTGATACGCGGCAAGATAGGCCTCCTGCAAAATGTCGTCTGCATCCGCACGCGACGGAAGGCGGTAGTAGACGCAGCGCTCCACGGCGCTTCGGCAGGAGGCCGGCAAGGCCTCAAAATCCGGAGCCGTCCGTTCTCCTTTGGATGAGCCTTCGGCGATCTCCCGAGAAGCCGGCGGGCCGTCCATGGCTTTGCCTCCTTTCCACATAGAGCGATTGCATGAGAAACCGATTTCATGGTTATAGACGGAAAATCGGCGGGGAAGGTTCAGTGTTTTTTGGCGCTGTCTTTATAGGAACCCGCCATAAACGGGGAGAAAACAAAAAACGCGCCGGACGCGTTTCGTGCGTCCGGCGCGCTGCCCTGCGCTTGGCGGATAAAACGGCCTGCCCCGATTATTCGTAGGCCACCACGTCAATCCACTTCATCAGGAAATCCCGCTGCTCCGGCTTGCCCTCGGTCAGCTGAGCGGCGGCCACGATGGGCAGCCATTCCTGTACATACTTTTTGGACGTGTTCGTCTTCTTGCAGAAGGCGTTCATATACATCTCCGCTGCCTCGGGATTGGTCAGCGAGAACAGCAGGTAGGTGCGGGCCACATCGGCGCTCGCATTGCCCTGCCGGGCGGCCGCCCAGTCGACGATGAAGGTGCCCTTCTCATTGAGGATGATGTTGGCGGGAGTAAAGTTGCCGTGGCAGAGCTTGGTGTGCTTGGGCATACTCTCCAGCCGGGTGAGCAGCTCGTATTTCACGGCGTCGCTGATGGTATCAAGCGAGTTGATCTGGCGGGCCAGCTTGTCCTTCAGCTTGCTCAGCTTGGGGGTCACCTTGGAATGGACGGTCAGGTGCAGGTCCACCATATCGTTGATGTACTTTTCCAGGTTGGCGGGATCCTCCTTCATCACGTCTTCCAGCGTCTTGCCCTCAATCAGGTCCATGGTGATCGCCCAGCGGCCGTCAATGACCGACACTTCATGGATGATCGGCACGTTAAGCCCGGTATCCTCAACGCGTGCATGGGTCAGGGCTTCGTAGAGCGCATTGGTTTTGGGGCGGTTGATCTTGAAAAGCTTGACCGCCTTGTCGCCGCACTTATAAACGTCGACTGCTTCGCTGGAGGAAATGAGTTCTTTGAATTCCATGTGTCAGGTCTCCTTTCAAAATCCGGGGACAGCTTCCGCAGGGCGTGCAGCCAGGACAGGGAGACGACGCACCCACGCGGAGTCATCCTCACGGTATTATTTATTGAGATAACGAGGGTATCTGTTTGTATTATACAACTTATCTGGAAATTGTAAAGATGTTTTT
Organism: Candidatus Avimonas faecium; assembly: GCA_904419005.1. GTDB lineage: Bacteria > Bacillota > Clostridia > Oscillospirales > Acutalibacteraceae > Avimonas > Avimonas faecium. The sequence goes on from CAJFQI010000031.1 coordinate 23,668, forward strand.
TGTAAAATCTATCTTTTTTTGCCCCTGTTTTTCTTTGCAGAACGAGGCGGCATTTGCCGCCTTCCGGGCGGGAAACCACGCCGTTTCCTAGCTTTTTCGGAAGGATTTTTGGCGACCTGCCGTAATTTCCTCCCGATTTTTTGAGCAGATCGTGGAAATGCCGCAAAGACGGAAAATAGCGCAGGAACCGGCTTGCCTTTTTTGACGCCGGTATGCTATGATGGCCCCGCAATAGGGATAGAAGGTGCCGGCTGTGCAGGGCGCGGCTGTGCCGGCGTTGCACCATTTTGGAAGGCGCCGGCCGCGCATGATCGTCCTTTCTCCCTGCGGTTTCTTTGTGGGTACGGCTTCGCAAGGCGGCAAAACCGGCAGATCAAAATTTTCACGGCATTTTTGGGAGAAGGCGGCGGGGGATACCTGTGTTCCCGTGGAAGAACGCGCTGGGCTGTGGCGGGGAGAAAAGGGGCTTTTTTCTTGGCGGCGGAGGCAAAAGCGGGCCGCTTTCTGTGCAAATAGCCAAAATATGGTACTTTTTATAGAGCAAATCGACGCATTTATCAGATAAACAGAAATTTTTCCTCGCGATTCGATTGATTTTTTACAATATCTATAAATTTTTGCGTGCGGGGGGTTGACAATTCCTTTGGAATCGGCTACAATGATCCTCGTGGTCTTCTTAAGCAGGACCTGTGGATGGCAGGGGTCTCTCAGATCCTTACCAGGCGGCGGGAAGGGCTGGAAGGCTGCGGCCAGGCTTTTCAGAGACGCTGGAAGGACCCGGAAATTCAAAAGATGGACTTGCGCAGGATGGGGAAAATGGGGATTCCAGAGGATTGCCGGCGTTGGGGTGGTTTTCGGTGGCAGTGTCCAGGCATGATACGGTAGCGGAAACCATGAGCGACGAACGGCTGGCGGCCCGTGCCCTTCAGGGGGATGAGGATGCCTTCTCCATGTTGGTTCAGCGGTGTGTCCCCATGGTCAAACGGCAGGTCGGTACCTTCCGGGGCGCAGAAGTGGAGGCTGAGGATCTCGTGCAGGAAGGGCTGATGGGCCTGCTTTCCGCCGTGAGGACGTACAATCCCGATGCCTCTGCGTCATTCCGCACCTATGCGGGGGTCTGTATCCGGCGGCGGATGCTTTCTGCCGTCAAGCGTCTGGGCACCGCAAAGGCGATCCCCGCTTCCGAGCTCGTCCGGATGGACGGGGAAGGGGAGTTGCTGGAGACGGTTGATGCCGGGGAGGATCCGGCACAGCTGGTGGTTGAAAAAGAAACGCTTTCCCATCTTTACAGCCGGCTGCAGAAGGTGCTTTCCAAACGGGAGTACGCGGTCCTGATGCAGTATATGGGCGGGTATTCCTATGAGGAGATCGCCCGGCATCTGGGGGTAACGCCAAAGTCGGTCGACAATGCGCTTCAGCGGGTGCGCAGGAAATTCGTTTCCGAAGGGCTGTACGCGGGTTAGCCTGCGGAGGATGCCGCTGTTGCCCTTGTGCGAACTTTCAATTTATTATTTTAGCTTTCTATTTGGTCCATAAAGGCGGTTCCCGCCGTGGAATATATGCCCGGGTAGCTTAATGAGAGCGTTGTTATTCAAAGGTGTCGGTCCAAATCCGTCGCAGGGCAAAAATTTATTTTAAGCGAGGTAAAATCCATGTACGAAGACAAGACTCTGGTCTGCAAAGAATGCGGTGCGGAATTCGTTTTCACTGCCGGCGAGCAGGAATTCTACGCTGAAAAGGGCTTTGTGAACGAGCCCCAGCGCTGCAAGGCCTGCCGCGACGCCCGCAAGAACGCTTCCAAGCCGGAGCGCGAGATGCACACGGCCATCTGCGCGAACTGCGGCAAGGAAGCGAAGGTTCCCTTCAAGCCCCGCGAGGATCGCCCGGTTTACTGCAGCGAGTGCTTTGCGGCCATGAGAGGCGAAAACTAATCCCTCAGGGAGCGGTTTACGCCAAAAACATCCAATAACGATGGAAAATCGTGCCGAGACGTCCGTCCCGGCACGATTTTTTGCGTGTTTGCCGGATGGCGGCGAAAAACCATCCTTAAGTCTCACCGCCCCGCCTTTCCGAAGAGGAGGGGCTCCCGCCGCCCGCCTGCCCTGCGCTGCGGAGGGTTTCCTCCCATACGGAGGGGAAGGCGCCTTTTATGAACTCGGCGAGCGGCGAACACTCCTGCCATAGGCGGAGGCGCCGAATCTCTCCGGCAACCATCCGCCGCTGCCCCTGCTTTTCCTCCGGGGTCAGTTCCTCATAATACCGCAGCCGCAGGCTCCCCTGCGCCGCACAGTCCTGCAAAAGGGCCAGCGCGTCCGCCACCCTTTCGCAGCCGCTGACCGGAACCGGCTTTTCGCTGACCGCCGCTACGGGGATCCCGGTGGGGTTGTCCGCGGAAAAATCCCCTTCGCAGGTGTACAAATAACCGCTCAGGCCATGGTAGAACCGGCGGAGCTGGCCGGGAAACGATTCGGTATAGACAGGGACGCCCTGCGGATCAAAGCCATAGGTGTGCCAGGTATACGGCCGCTTCCAAAGGTAGAGGGCCGCCACCGGCTTGCTTAAGGAGAGGTATACCAGCGGCTTTCCGTGCTCCGAGGCATGGGGCAGGAGCGTGGTCAGCCCGCCGGTGGGGGAGCCGTGGTAGTAGAGCATACGAAAACATCCCTTTCTTCGGCTGGCCGCGTTTGTACGGCGCCGTTTCTCCGCGGCTCTCAGGCAAACGCCCCCAAGGGGCCGGAAAGGGCACCCCTGGGGGCGGAATGGCCGGGTTGGAAGCTTTTCAAACAGGGCCGGATCAGCCGAACGCCTTTTCATAGACGCCGAGGACCAGCTCATAGGTGCAGGGACGGGGGTTGCCGCCGGTGCAGACGTCCGCCATCGCGGCGTGGGCCAGGTCGGAGAGATCCTCCTTCTTGACGCCGATTTCGCTTAAGGTCTGCGGGATGCCAATGTCCAGGGAGAGTTGGCGCACGGCGTTGATCGCGGCGGCGCGGTATTCCTCGGGGGACATGGTGTCCACCCCCTGCACGCCCATTGCCCGGGCGATTTCCCGGAATTTTTCGCCGGTGTAGTCCTTGTTGAATTCCATCACATAGGGGAGCAGCACCGCGTTGGCCACCCCGTGAGGGGTGTCGTAAAACGCGCTGAGCGGATGGGCCATCCCATGGACAACGCCAAGCCCCACGTTGGAAAAGGCCATGCCGGTCACATACTGCCCTAAAGCCATGTCCTCACGGCCCTGCGGCTCGTTTTTGACGGCGGAGCGCAGGGAACGGGCGATGATCTTGACCGCCAGGAGGTTCAGAGCATCGGGCAGTTCCCAGGCGGCGAGGGTGGTATAGCCCTCAATCGCATGGGTCAGCGCGTCCATGCCGGTGGCGGCGGTCAGGCCGCGGGGCATACTGGACATCATCGCGGGGTCTACGACGGCGACCACTGGGATATCGTGCGGGTCAACGCAGACAAATTTCCGGCGCTTGGCCTCGTCGGTGATGACGTAGTTGATGGTGGTTTCTGCCGCGGTGCCGGCGGTGGTGGGGACGGCGATAATCGGTACGCTGGGCTTTTTGGTGTCGACCGCACCTTCAAGGCTGACGACATCGGCGTATTCGGGGTTGTTGATGATGATGCCGATCCCTTTGGCGGTGTCTATCGGTGAGCCGCCGCCGATCGCGATCAGGTAGTCCGCCCCGGCGGTGCGGAAGGCGCGGATGCCGGCCTTGACCACCTCCACCGAGGGGTTGGCCTTGACGGCATCAAAAACCGTATAGGCCAGCCCGGCCTCCTCAAGCAGGTCGGTTACTTTTTTTACGACCTCAAATCGGACGAGATCCTTGTCGGTGACAATCAGCGCGTGACGGAATCCCCGTTTCTTTGCCTCTGCCGGGATTTCGCGGATGGCGTCCTTGCCGTGGTAGCTGGTTTCGTTGAGAATCATACGGTTTGCCATAAGGGGACAACATCCTTTCTCCTGATTTTTGGCGGCCTGCGCGAAACGATCGCGGCATCGCCGCTTTCAAAATCATCGTACCATATTTTGGCTTTCGTGACAACCGGATTCGGATAAGATTAACGAAAAAGTCATAATCTCTGCCATTGCTTTTGGAGGAAAGCGGGATCCTTGCTCACGATATCCCCGAAAATCCAAAGCCGCACCCTGCTTGTACCAAAGCAGGGTGCGGCTTGATTGCCGTTGCCCAAGCATGATCCGCCCTTTGCAGGCTTTGAGGATGCCGCGGCTTTCAAAGGGGCCGACGTGAAGCGACGCGTCAGCTGGAATTTACGCCTCAATATCGACCATCCGGTAATGCCGGCGGCTGGCTTCCCGTTCCTGGCACCGCAGGTAATCCATCGCAAAGCGGCAGAAGAAGCCGAGCGCCTCCCCATATCCCAGCGCCGGGGACAGGGAGGAACGGCGGTATGCCTGGTAATCCCGGAAAATATTGGCCGCCGCCCGGCCGGACAGGCCAAAGCAGCGGGCGAGCGCCTCCTCGCCCTCTATCCGGCAGAGGAACGCCAGCGGCAGGGGAGCGATCAGGCAGGCTGTCAGTTCATCCGCCGCCGCCTCAAGGGCGCGCTCGTTCGGGCCGCCGGGCAGGAGGGCGCCGTCCTCCGGCACATGCCCCAGGCGGATATGGCAGTATTCGTGCAGCAGCGTCCAGCGGCGCCGGCTGCGCGGCTGGACGGCCGGGTTGTATACGATAAAG
>CAJFQI010000032.1 GCA_904419005.1 Candidatus Avimonas faecium
ATAAAAGCGACCGCTCCCGCTCACTCGATAAAAACGGGATGGGGCTGGGGCTGTATATCGTCAAAACCATCATCAACCTCCATCATGGGGAGATCGTGGTCCGTTCGGCGGAGGGCGGCTATACCGAGTTCGAATTCTGGCTGCCCGACGCGGAGCCCCGCAAACGCGGAACGCTTTAACAATCGGATAAAAAATTGTTCAGGATTTTCGGTTTTTTTCTTCAACAGATGTACACAAACCGCGGTTAGAATAAAGACAAATCCAAAAGAAAACACTATATCAGCCGAAAGGATGGATTCTATATGACCGATTGGTTTGATAAAAACGAAAACAAAGCCCCGGATCCGGCCCCGGAAAACAGCAATGCCCCTTCGCCGGAAGAGCCGGCCTCTTCGGGCTGGTCCTCCCCCTCCTCGTCCGTAGTCCCGCCCTCCTCCTGGAACAGCGCCTCCGGCAGCCCGGACAGCACGCCGGCCGCTGACGGGACGCCGGCGCCGAACAACGTGACCTACCGCTACGGCGTCCATGCCCCCAGCCCGGTGCCGTCCAACGAGACCGACAGCGCCCGGGCGGGCGGCAGCACAGCAACCCCGTCGGGCGGCTATACGCCGCAGGGGAGCTATCCCTACGGCTGGCAGCAGCCTTCGTACCCCTCCTCCGGCACGCCGGCCCCCGGCCAGCCGCCTAAGAAGCCGAAGAAGAAAAAGGGCGCGGCGATCGCCATCGCTGCCCTCAGCGTCGCCTGCGCGGCCCTGATCGTCACCCTCTCCGTCCTGCTGGCCGTGGCTCTGGGCGACAACCAGCTGCCGGTCAGCGACAATTCGTCCAGCAGCTCCGTGACCAACTCCACCCGGGACGTGAACCAGAACGCCCCCACGCTTGACATCACCGACCCGGATGAAACCGAAGGGCTGAGCACCCGGGCGATCGTGCAGAAAAACCTGGATTCCACCGTGGTCATCAACATGTACACGGCCAGCCCGTATTATGGGAACCAGCTCGTGCAGTCCGGCACCGCCAGCGGCATCATCTGGACTACCGACGGCTACATCATCACCAACTGCCATGTGGTGTACAATGAGGATACCGGCAAGGTGTATGACCGGGTTGACGTGGAGCTCTACGACGGCACCACCTATGAAGGCGCCGAAATCATCGGGTACGACCAATACACCGACCTCGCCGTGATCAAGGTGGACGCCACCGATCTGCAGGCCGCGGAATTCGGGGATTCCTCCCAGCTGCAGCTCGGCGACAAGGTGGTCGCCATCGGCAATGCCGGCGGCCTGAACTGGACCGTCACCCAGGGCATTGTCTCCGGCCTGGCCCGCGACGTATACGAGGACACCGGCTATGCGATCAAGTGCCTGCAGGTGGATGCCGCTATCAACCCCGGCAACTCCGGCGGCCCGCTGCTCAACTCCCTGGGGCAGGTTGTGGCCATCAATTCCGCGAAAATTACCGCCGAGGGCTATGAGGGGCTCGGCTTCTCGATCCCGATCAGCGAAGCGCAGGATATCCTCAACGACCTGGTCAAATACGGCTATGTCAAGGGCCGGGTCATGCTGGGGATCACCGGCCGCTCCCTCTACGGCACCGGCTTCCGGATTGAAGCGATCAACTCCGATTCCTGCCTGGCGGGGACGGAGGCCCAGGTCGGCGACATCATTACCGCCATCAACGGCACGCAGATTGCCGACTATGAAGCGCTCCAGACCGAGCTCTCCAAGTACAGCGTAGGCGACACGGTGGAACTGACCCTGCTGCGGTACGACAGCCGCACCCACTCCAACCGTGAGCTGACCATCCAGTGCACCCTCGCCGAAGCGACGCAGAACTAAGCGGACGTACTCTTGGCACCCTCCTTTGAATAACACGGAAAGGCCGCCGGTCAAAAACCGGCGGCCTTTCCGTGTCTTACTCGTTTTGTAGTCCTTGCGGCCACCGGCGGCGAATACTCCAGCCGCCGGTCACTCCCGCCGGCCCGGCAAAGCGGAACCGCCGCTTGCAGCCAAGCCGGCTGGCGGCGTCCCTTCCGGCGGCACGGGAGGCGGGGTCACCACCCCGGCTTCCACCGCCGCACGGCTGATCTCGGTGGGGAGCCGGGGCGACGGGGCGGTATCAAGCGTCGCCATCTCCACCATATTCTTCCAAAACCGCTTGGGCATATGCTGGCGGCGAAGGCGGGGGTTGATCCGCTCCTTGATCGCCACGGCGTCGTAAAACCGCTTCCACAGCTGCTGGAAGGCCCGTTCATCCTGCGCATAGTCGGGCAGGTGGACCTCGTCGGTCGGGGCCAGATACCATTCCTTGGTGTCGTATATCCCCGCCGTCTGCCGGTTGGCATCATGGATAATAAAGGGCATGGTGCGGTAGCGGTCGGCAAAATCGGGCATCAGCAGGGCCAGGACATCGTTGTCCGGCGTGATCCGGGCGTAGTATACCCCGTTTTCCATCCGGGCAAAGCGGATGAACTGCAGCAGGTAGCGCGCCTCCTTTAAGGCCAGGCCGGACAGCATATCCAGGGCCATTACCCGGGGATCGGTGATCCGATAGCGGACGGACGGCCCGACGCGCATCCCCAGGCGGACATACCGGTAGATAACATCCCCTTTGTCGGCTCCGCAGCTAAGAAACGCCGACCAGATCTGGCCGTACGCCTCCGCGCCGAGCCGGCGGGTAATCCCCGCGATCACCCGCTCCGCCTTGGCCATATCCGTGGGGATCGGCTCCACCCAAGCGCCGAGCTGCGTCTGGTACTGCCCGCCGACAATCGCCGCCGGCGGGGGCTTATGGGTATAGGACTCAAAAATCGCGGTCAAAAGCCCTTCAAAGGTATCATCGTACTGGAACAGCACCTCGCCGCCGTCCCCCGCCCCCGGGGCGGCGGAAGTCACATAGCTGGAATCGCCCACGGGAGCGCCTCCTTTCCCATGCCTGGCGCGGGAATACCCGCCCCTTTGCCTACGCCCGCCAGCGCGGGGATCGACGGCGGCGGGAAGAGGGAGAGCTGCTCCGCCGCCGTAAAGGGGAGGTCGCGCGGGCTGCGGCGGGTATCCGCCGTCAGGTTTTGATAGATGAAGGAGGGGCTGAACTGCACGCCGGGGAACATCCGCCCGCGGCAGGTGATAAAATACGCCGCCCGCTTGAGGACGACCCCGATCTTTTTCAAATCGTCAAAGCTCAGCCGTCCCGCACGGCGGGCGGTCAGGATCCGTTCGGCGGATTTCAGCCCGATCCCCGGCACCCGGAGCAGCAGCTCCCGGTCCGCCCGGTTGACCTCCACCGGGAAGAATTCCAGATGCCGCAGCGCCCACCCGCACTTCGGGTCAAGCAGCGGGTCAAGCGACGGCTGCTCCGGGCTGACAATTTCCTCCGCCCGGAAGCCGTACAGGCGGAGCAGCCAATCCGCCTGATACAGCCGGTGCTCCCGCAGCAGAGGGGGCGGCTGGTCCCGCGGGAGGAGCGCGTTGGTGCCCACCGGGATGTAGGCGGAGTAAAACACCCGCTTGAGCCGATACTGCTTATATAGCCCCTGGCTCAGGCGCAGGATCTGCCAGTCGGTGTCCGGCGTGGCCCCGATGATCATCTGGGTCGCCTGCCCGGCCGGCGCAAAGGACGGCGCATGGCGGAATACTGCCAGCTCCTCCTTGTTCTGCCGCAGGCTGTCCCGGATGGCCCCCATCGGGCGCAGGATGTTCTCCTTGGTCTTGTTGGGCGCCAGGACCTTCAGGCTCCGCTCGCTGGGCAGCTCAATATTCACGCTCATCCGGTCGCAGAGGAGGCCCAGCTTGGTCACCAGCTCGGGGGAACAGCCGGGGATCGCCTTGGCATGGATATACCCGTTGAAGCGGTATTTCCCCCGCAGCAGCTCCAGCACCCGGCACATCCGCTCCATAGACGCATCCGGGCTCTGCATCACGCCGGAGCTCAGGAACAGCCCTTCAATATAGTTCCGCTTATAAAATTCAATCGTCAGGCCGGCCAGCTCGTCCGGCGTGAAGGCGGCGCGGGGGATATCGTTGCTGCAGCGGTTGACGCAGTATTGGCAGTCGTAAACGCAGTAATTGGTCATCAGCACCTTGAGCAGCGAAATGCACCGCCCGTCGGCCGCAAAGCTGTGGCAGATGCCGCACCCGCTCGCGCTGCCGACCATCCCGTCCTGCCCGGCGCGGCTGGTCCCGCTGGAGGTGCAGGCGGCGTCGTATTTCGCGGAATCGGCCAGGATGCTGAGCTTGTCCATAAGGTCCATGGGGCACCTCCCGTGTTGGTAAACCCAGAGGGTAAGGGGCGGCATCCGGCGGGCCGCAATACCGCCCCTTCCTGTCCGGCGAGACGGGGCGCCATGCAGGCCCCGGAAAAGCCCTTTTCCATTTTCCGCCTTCTTCTGTCCTCTGAGGATATCCCTAGTATAGAACAAAGTTTCGCATTTGTCAAACGTTTGTTCTTTTTCTGGGTATGCAAGGTGGTATTGCCCCGATGGGACCGGAAATCGGGTGCAGCCCCTCCTGGCCCGCAGGCCGGGAGGGGCCGGACGGGAACGCCTGCCCTCCCTCCCATCAAAAATGGGATTCGCTGGAACAAGGCGTTTTGAAAGGACTGCCCTGTGCCCTTCAATCAAGCAATAGGCCGGATAACTTGCCGAAAGCAGTATGGATTTGATTGTAGCCATATGCTATACTCGTAATATAATAAATTGGCATTTTGCCGGAGGATACCGGATGGAAATTTATTCGATGGCCCAAGGGCATAAATATTGGGACGAAACCATTGCCTTGGCTGCCAAATGCTCGTGGAGAGCGGGCCCCTATCTGGCGCAAAAGATGAAAAGCAATGACTTTGCCCCATGGGAAAGAGTGTTTGCCGCGCGTGTAAACGGAAAAGCGGCTGGATTCTGCACGCTTACCGAAAAGGACGAGCTGCCAGAAGAGCATGGAGTTTCGCCCTTTATCGGATTTGTGTTCGTCGACAAGCCATACCGCGGCCATCGCTTATCCGAACGGATGATCCAAAGCGCCATTTCCTATGCGCGGGAGCTTGGGTATGAAAAAGTATATCTCATGAGCGGAGAAACCGGGCTGTACGAAAAATACGGCTTCAAGAAATTGGGCGATTATCAAACGGTATTCGGCTCCGTGGACCAGTTGTTTGTTAAGCCAACACAATTGTAGTAGAGAAGTCGGCATGGAAAGCCGCACTCAAAGCAATGATGGCTGCCGGTTTGGCGCCGCAATCCAAAAAGTCCGCACCCAAAAAGGGTGCGGACTTCCCTTATAGATATACTTCCCAAGCCGCTTGCCTGCGGAGGGCGGCAAGAGCCTTGCCGAGGCCTGGCCCCGCGCATCGCGCCGGGCCGCCCTTTACAGCCCCAGGTAGGCGCGCAGCTCGCCGGCCTTGTCGGTCTGCTCCCATTTGACGCCGAGATCCTCCCGCCCGATATGGCCGTAGGCAGCCAGCGGGCGGTAGATGGGGCGGCACAGGTCAAGCTGGCGGATGATGGCTGCCGGGCGGAAATCAAAGACGGCGGATACCGCTTCAGCCAGCCGGTCGTCCGGCACCACGCCGGTGCCGTTGGTATCAACCAGAACCGAAACCGGATGGGCCACCCCGATCGCATAGGCCAATTGCAGCTCGCACCGCTTGGCCAGGCCGGCGGCCACCACGTTTTTGGCGGCATACCGCGCCATGTAGGAGGCGGAACGGTCCACCTTGGTCGGGTCCTTGCCCGAAAAGGCGCCGCCGCCGTGGCGGGCATACCCGCCGTAGGTATCGACAATCAGCTTGCGGCCGGTCAGGCCGCTGTCCCCCGCCGGGCCTCCCACAACAAAGCGGCCGGTCGGGTTGACAAAAAACTTGGTGCCGGCATCGAGCAGATGGGCGGGGATGACCGGGCGGATCACCCGCTCAATCATATCCCTCCGGATGGTCTCCAGCGGCGCCTCCTCGCTGTGCTGGGTGGAAACCACCACCGCGTCAACCCGTACCGGGGTATGGCCGTCGTACTCCACCGTTACCTGGGTTTTCCCGTCCGGGCGGAGGTAGGGCAGCTCCCCGGTTTTCCGCAGCTCGGCCAGCCGGTAAGCCAGCTTATGGGCCAGGGAGATCGGCAGCGGCATCAGCTCCGGCGTTTCGTCGCAGGCAAAGCCGAACATCATCCCTTGGTCCCCCGCGCCGACCCGGTCAAGATCGCCGCCCTGGGAACCGCGGACCTCAAGCGCCTCGTTGACGCCCATGGCGATATCCGGGGACTGCTCGTCAATCGCGGTGAGCACCGCGCAGGTGTTGCCGTCAAAGCCCTGGGTGGCGTCGTCGTAGCCGATGTCCCGGATTACCTGGCGGGCCACCTTGGGGATATCCACATAGCAGGAGGTGGAAATCTCCCCCATCACCATCACCAGGCCGGTGGTGGCAACCGTTTCGCAGGCGACGTGCGCGCCGGCGTCCTGGGCCAGGATGGCGTCAAGCACCGCATCCGATATCTGGTCGCACACCTTGTCGGGATGCCCTTCGGTGACGGATTCCGAAGTAAAAAAGCGTTTTTGCATACGATTCTCTCCTTTTATTACGGCAATGCTCAGTCAATATGGCTCCCTTATCCAAGCGGCGGCAAACAAAAGGCGCCGGGCGGCAGCCCGGCGCGTCACCACCTCATCTGCCGGCCGGATGGCCGCAGGAATTAGCACCTTGCGCCGCGTTTCCACGGTTGGCAGGTTGCCGGGCTTCACAGGGCCTGTACCCTCCGCCGCTCTTGATAAGGACATATTCAATTGGACAGACCTTATTATACCGGCTGTCCCCCTATTTGTCAACGCCTGTCGGAAACCGCCGTCCATCATCCCGTCCGGGCCCTTCCCCTTTCCGGAGAAGGCGGACGGACAAGGAGCTAAAGAAAAGGCATGGCGCTGGAAGCCCCTTCCCAGCGCCATGCCTTGGAGCGGGGGAACGCCCGCTCAGAGATGGATAGCCCGGCGGATCGGCTTGACCGCCCCCGTCAGCAGGGGGACGAGCACCACGCCCAGGATCACGCCCTTAAGGGCGTTAAAGGGCAGCGAAATCACCGCGTAGCTTAAGACCAGCTCCCCGCTGAGGGCCTGGCCCAGGAACAGCCGGAGATAAAGCGGGGCGACGACCAGATTGCTCAAAAAGCCCACCACCAGCATCACGGCAATCCCCGCCAGGGCGGGGACAAGGAAGCGCACCGCAGCGCGGCGGTTTTTGCGCTCCGCCCAGCGGTACAGGATGGTATACGGGAGCACAAAGGAGCAGCCGATAAGGAAATTCTGGAGGTTGCCGAAGCCCATCTGGGTGCCGAGGCCCTTGGTCAGCATTTCAAGCAGGTTCTTAACCAGCTCCACCGCTACGCCGCAAACCGGTCCGAACAGCACCCCGCCCAGCACGGCGGGGACGTCGCTGAAGTCCATTTTCAAATGGGGGGCGGCGGGCAGCAGGGGGAATTCCAGCAGCATCAGCACATACGCGATGGCGGCCAGCAGCGCGGTGGCCACCGCGGTCAGCAGCGGGCTGCGCCTCGTCCCTGGAGTTTGCGCTTGGAGTTTTCCGGTCATTTTTTCATGCATCCTTTCCCGGCTGTCTTCCCGCGCGCAAAAAGCCCCGCAGCAAAAGCACTGCGGGGCGAAGACGCATCTCATGGCGCGTGTCTTCTTTCATCCGGACTATACCGTTGGCACCGGCGGCAGACGCCGCCGCTTGGCCGCCGTATGGCGGTTCTCCCGGGATCTCACCGGAGTCAGCCGAGGCATAACGCCCCGGGTCGCGGGCTCGTCGGCCGAAGCCGCATTACCGCCAGTGGGGAATTTCACCCCGCCCCGAAGACAGCTTTGTTTAAATTTGGGAACCCCTTCCCGGGCAGGAGTGGGTTCCCTTTTATCTTACCGCGGATCGCGCGCGGCGTCAAGGGGGAATTTTTGTCGGCACCGGCTGGGGACGGGCCGTGCTTTGGCCGGGAGCGCCGGGCGGCGTCGGGCCCGCCCCTGGGAGCGGGCCCGCCCGAGCCAAAGGAGGGAAAACTTAAGGATTCCGAAGGAATCCTTAAGTTTTCCCTCCTCAAAAGCGATTGTATTCGGGAAAGGGTTGCGGTATAATGAGGGCTGCGGTGAGAATCCCGGATGAAGAAAAAAGGAAATGAGAGAGGATAAAGCCAGCCTTGGGCCTTGCGCCGCGGCGCCCATCGCGCCCTTTCGGCGGGACCGGAAGCGGCGGCCCTTGGCGGCTGGAAGAAAGGAAGGAAACCCAACATGAAACCTACCCTGCGTCGTACCCTGGCGGCTGCGCTGGGGGCCGCCTGCCTGCTGTCCCTGTCCGCCTGCGGCGGGAACGGGGGCGAAAGCTCGTCCCCGTCCGGGCAGACCACCTCCCCCGGCGGGACAGAATCCAGCAGCCCGCAGACCCAGGCGCCGGCGGCCAACGAGACCAACCCGCTGACCGGCGTGGCCGACATCACCCCCGGCGCTTCCACCCGGCCGGTCGCGCTGATGGTGGAAAACAGCGCCACCGCCCGGCCCCAGCTCGGGCTGGACAAGGCCGACCTGTTCCTTGAGGCCGAAACCGAGGGCGGCATTACCCGCATTATGGCAGTGTTCGCCGGCGCCTCCCGGGTGCCGGACAAGATCGGGCCGATCCGCAGCGCCCGCAGCCCCTTTGTCACGGTGGCCCAGTCGCTGGACGCGGTCTACGGCCACGCGGGCGGCAGCACCCTCGGCCTGGCCAACATCCAAAATTTCGGGCTGGACGACATGAATTTCTTGTCGAACGCCGCCCAGGCCGGCTGGCGGGATGCCGACCTGCAGGCCCAGCGGGGGTCGGAGCACAGCCTGCTGACCAGCGGGCAGAACCTTCAAAACTTCATCAGCAGCCAGGGCTACGAGGCGGCTACCAGCCACCCCGCCCCCTTTGGATTTACCGCCCCGCAGGCGGGGAACGGCCCCGGCAGCAAGGTGCAGCTCTCCTTCTCCGGCCTGCAGCGGGTGTGCTTTGTGTACGATGCGGGCACCGGGCTGTACGCGAAGTATAACGGCACGCTGGACAGCATGGAGCCTCACGTCATGGTAGACGGCTCCCAGATCGCCGTCACCAACGTGATCATCATGTACGACGAAAAGTACAACGAGGACGCCGACCACATCAACTTCCGCCTGAGCGCGGGGGACGGCGTCTTCCTGACCGCGGGGACCAGCCGGGATATCCGCTGGACCCGCACGGCCGAGAGCCTCTCCTTTACCGAACAGGACGGCACGCCGCTGTCCGTCAACCCGGGCAAGACCTACATCTGCCTGGTCACCCAGGGCAACCGGGTGGCGACGGTTTTACAGTAACCCGCCGCCCCAAACGCTCTATATGAACACGCCCCCGGCGGACGCTTGGTCCGCCGGGGGCGTGTTTTCCGCCGCCGCTTGGCCGGCTCCCGGAGGGGACGGCGCGCGGCTTATTGGTAGGACGTGAGCACCAGGCGGAAAAAGGCGACGGCGCGGCCCAGGGCCTCCACGCCGAAATTCTCGTTGCGCGCGTGCATTGACGCCAGCTGCTGGGGGGTGAGGATGGAAGGCCCGAACTTGACCACGCAGGGGCAGATCGCGCTGTAATGCCGGGAATCGGTCCCCCCCAGCATCACATAAGGGGCGACCGGGGCCTCCGGGAAAACCTCCTCAACACAGCGGCGGACAAAGCGGAAGCGCTCGCTCCCGGTATCGGCGACGGGGGAGCAGTCGGAGGAGTAGAGCACCTCCATCTCCAGCCCGTACTTTTCCGCCAGCCGCCGGAGGATGGCGAGCGATTCGTCCCGCGCCTGGTGGACCATAAAGCGGAGGTTGGCGGTCACGCTGGCGGACGAGGGGATCACGTTGGGCGCGCCGCTGCCCTCGGCCATGGTAAAGACGCAGGTGGTTTTCAGCAGCGCGGCCGCCTGCCCGCTGACCATCGGCATCACCAGCTTGAGCAGCGGGCCGAACAGCCAGAGGTTGCCGAACAGCAGCCGGAAGGGGAAGCGCATATACGGCGCCAGCTCCCGGAACATCGCCTTGACCGGCGGGGTAAATTTCATCTTAAAGGGAGAATGCTTCTCCACATGGTGGACAAAGGCCGCCAGGCGGGCCAAGGGGGTGTTTTTCGGCGGGGTGCTTGAGTGCCCGCCGTCCGACCGCGCGGTAAAGCGCACGTCCGCATACCCCTTTTCCATGATGCCCATCATCGCGTAGCTGCCCTCAAGCCCCGGCATGGGGGCGCTGACCACCGCGCCCCCCTCGTCGATCACGAGATCAAGCCGCACCCCCTGCTTTTGGAGGTATGCCACCGTATTGGGCGCGCCGTCGCCCATCGTCTCCTCGTTGTTGGAGCTGGCGATATACACATCGCAGGGAGGAACAAAGCCCTCGCCGAGCAGCTCCTCCGCCGCCGAAAGCAGGGCGCAGAGGTTGCCCTTGTTGTCCATCGCGCCCCGGCCCCAGACGCAGCCGTCCGCGATCTCCCCGGCGAAGGGCGGGTGCTCCCACTCGCCGGACGCTTCAACCACATCGGAATGGGCCAGCAGGGCGACCGCGCCCCGGCCGGGATCCCTGCCCTTCCACCTGAGCAGGAGCGCATCCCCGATCAGGGTCTGCTCTAATTCGGCGTGGACGCGGGGGAAGCACTCGGCCAGCACCTCCCGGAAGCGGGCAAACTTGGCGGAGGAATCCGACCCCCGCGGGTTCACCGTCTCGCACTGGATCATCTTGGACAGGGACCGGGCGTATCCGTCCGCCCGCTCCAGGGCCTGCCCCTCCGCCGGCTTCGCGGCCGGGCGGGGATTTGCGGCGATCCTTGCCGCGTTCACGCAGGCGATCAGCACAAGCAGGAGGAGCAGCCCCAGCAAGCACAGCAGTACAATCACAACGGGCATTTCGGCCCGCCTCCTTTCTTGCCGCCGGCGCAGGATGGCGCCGGCAGCCGGTCAGATCTTCTTTTTAACATACAGGACCCGGGCCGCGACAATTGAGATCACTGCCGATACCGGCACCAGCACCGCCACCTGGCTGGCCGCCGCCGGCACCAGCAGGCAGAGCGCCGCCATGCAGACAAAGGGCGCGACCGCAACCAGCGGGGTCTTGGAAAAATACTTGTAGCCCAGCGCGCCGAACAGCGCCGGCACCACCGTGTCAAACGCCGGCTGGAGCACCGGCGCTTCCAGGATCGGGCGCAAAGGGGCCAGCAGCAGCACGCCGAGGATCAGCACCGTGCAGGTGACCAGGGAGGAAGCCGCCACCGACAGGGTTGAGATAATCTCGTTTTCCTTGGTGCCGTATTCGGTGCCCACAATCTCCCGCGCGGTCATGCAGCAGGGGATCTTGAGGTTGGTCAGGTTGCCGGTGACAAAGGCCAGGTAGGTCGCCCCGGTGCCGAGCATCGGCGCGTAGGTGATGACCTCGACAATGCTTGAGGGCAGGTAGATGATGCAGATGCTCGCCGCGCCGATCAGCATCCCTTTAGCGCCGGGGGATGCTTGAAAGTAGATCGCAACGAAAAGCGGCACCAGCAGCATCAGGCACAGGGCGATCGCCGTCCAGACCCGGCCGTACCAGTGCATCTGGTCGTCAAAGCTGCGTTCCTTGGTATTTTTAGCCATAGCAAACGTTCCCCTTTCTTTACCCGGCGATGGCGGGCAGGATGACCGACTGGTACAGGATAGCGGAAGCCATCCCCAGCACCATGCTGAACGAGAGGGAAAAGCTTTCCATCCATTTCTGCCCCTTCTTCTCGGTCAGCCAGGTAAACAGCGCCATAAACAGCGCCGACACCACAATGACGATCACGCTGGTGAAATCCCCGCTGCGGGTATCCGCCAGCCCCTGGCCGATGAAGGCGCAGACCATGCCGACGAACATGGCGTTGAACAGGATGGTCCCCCAGCGGTTGTCCTTCTGCTGCACCTTGTTGAGGGTCTTCTGATACCGCTTGAGCCCGAAGATGCAGAACACGCCGCCCCAGATGATCCCGATGGTCATGACGAAAATCACGGTGACGAACGCGTCCCCGGTCATCGCGCCGGCGGTCAGCCCCGAAATCCCGGCCGCCTGCGCGCCGACCTCGGCCGCCATCGTTTCATAGTGCAGCGCGCCGATGACCGACAGCCGCAGCCACGGGATCGGGACGCCCAGCGCCCCGGAGAGCGCGATAACCCCGATCAGGATGCCGATTGACGGGACGATGGTAAAGGTGATGCTCGCAGTAATCGCCTTGTGCATCTTCTTTTTGTCCATGCCGATCTTGATCCCCTCGCGGTAGGCTTTGATGAAAAACACCACCGCCATCGCCATGACAAAGAAGACGACCACGCCGGCGATCAGGTACATCACGCCGGAGTTGGCCATGTCCAAAAAATTGCCGCCCATATGTAACGCTCCTTTCCGGTCTGAGAAAGCAGAAAAAGGGGGCCTTTGCGAAACATGGTTTCGCAAAGGCCCCCTGCATCCGCCCCGCAGGGTACGGATTCCCCGCGCCGTCCGGGGACTCTGCCGGACGGCTCCTTTGCCCCTACAGTATATCACACTTTCTTCGTCAAAGTAAAGCGGAGCGCCTCAAAATCCTTCGCCTGGTTCGGCAGGGCCAAGCCGGCGTACATCAGCTCGTCCCCGCCGAAGTCGGCGCCCAGCTCGTCAATGCGGTATACCGCCTGCGGGTCCAGGCCCCGGAGCCTCAGCCGCCGGGGCGGGCCGGCCGGGACGGCCAGCCGCTGCACATACACCGCAAAGGCGCGGCTTTGGTCCGGCGAGACAAACATCCAGGCTGCGCCCTCCGCTTCGCCGTTGCCTTTGGCCTCAAACGGGCTGACCAGCCGGAAGAAATCCCCTCCGGCGACCAGATCGCCCATCGCATGGTAATAGGCGGTCTGCTCCGCCACCTCCGCCCGTTCCTCTTTGGAAAAGGCCGTCGGGTCGAGCTCATAGCCAAAGGAGGCGCTCATGGCAACCAGGGCGCGGGTGCGCAGGGGCGTAACCCGTCCGAGCTGGTGGTTCGGCACCGCCGAAACGTGGGCCGTCATGCAGCGGGGCGGGTAAATCAAGGAGGTGCCCCATTGGATCTTCAGCCGCTCAATCGCATCGGAATCGTCGCTGGCCCAGGTCTGGGGCATGTAGTAGAGCATCCCCGCGTCAAAGCGGCCGCCTCCGCCCGAGCAGCCCTCAAAGAGCACCTGCGGGAAGCGGGAGGTCAGGTCCTCCAGCAGGTCATACAGCCCGAGCATATACCGGTGGAGCAGCTCCGGCTGCCGGTCGGCCGGGAGCCCGAGCGAATACTGGTCGGTGATGTTCCGGTTCATATCCCATTTGATATAGGCGATGTCGTTTTCCGAAAGCAGGCGGCCGATCGTTTCCTTGAGGTAGGCGACCACCTCCGGCCGGGAAAGGTCGAGCACCAGCTGGTTCCTTCCCTTGCAGTAGGGCTGTCCCGGCTTGCAGATCACCCAGTCGGGATGGGCGCGGTAGAGTTCGCTGTCCTCCGACACCATCTCCGGCTCCAGCCAGAGGCCGAACTGCATCCCGTTTTCATGGCAGCAGTCAATCACCGGCTTTAAGCCGTTCGGCAGCTTGCCCCGGTGGACGAACCAGTCGCCCAGGGAGGTGGTGTCGTCGTTCCGGTGCCCGAACCAGCCGTCGTCCAGCACAAAAAGGTCAATCCCCAGCCCTTTGCAGCTTTGGATGATCCCCCGCAGCTTGTCCTCGTCAAAATCGAAATAGGTGGCCTCCCAGCTGTTTAAGACGATCGGGCCAGGGCGCTTCGTCTCTTTTACCCGGCCCAGGTGGCCTTGAAACACCCGATGGAAATTCCGGGACATCCGCCCCAGCCCCTCGGCGCTGTAGGTGAGCACCGCCTCCGGGGAGGCAAAGCTCTCGCCCGGCTCCAGCTTCCAGGAAAAATCAAAGGGGTTTAGGCCGATCTGAAGCCGGGTGACGTTATTGGCGTCCACTTCGGCCGCGGCAAGGAAATTCCCGCTATAGATCAGCGCGGCGGCATAAACCTCCCCCGCCGTCTCGCCTGCATCCGGGGCGGCCAGCACCAGGAAGGGGTTGGAATGATGGCCGGACGCGCCGCGGCGGCTCTCCACCGCCTGCATCCCGTGCCGCAGGGGGACCCGGTCAATCTGCCGCTCCCGGGAGTGAGTGCCGTATTGCCCAATCATGTCGTAATTGATACCGGGCAGGTCCACGCTCGCGCTCAGCACACGGCCTACCCGCACAGCCTCCCCAGTGGTATTGACGATCCGCGCATGGCGGGTAATGACATCGCTGTCCTCGTAGACAGTGTAGGACAAAACCACCGTCAGCCCCGTCGCCGTGTCGGCCAGCGTCACCTCAAGGGCCGCATCCCCGCCGTCAAGGGACGGGAGGCCCGGCAGGGGCGGCTTGGCCGGGAGGATTTCATGGGAAACATAGGTAAGGTTGAGCAGGCGGCTCCCGTCCGAAAAGGCGGCCTCTACCGCCGGGGAACGGAAGTCCCCGCTCCCGTAAAACGGGTATTCTGCCGGCAGCAGGTCCAGGCTGTCCATCCCCCCCGCAGCACCGGGCCAGTTGGGATTAAAGCTAGAGGAGTAGCAGCCCTTAAACAGCCGGGTCAGGTCGACCGGGCGGAGCCTGCGGCCCCAGTACTCATGGAACAAATACCCGTCGTTATAAACGCGGAAGATATAGGAGGTGTTTGCGGTGTCAAGCTGGAAGGTGTGCGTTTTGTCTTGGTAGGCAATTGGCATGGGCATTCCCTCTTTTCTTCGGTTTTTTGGACGTTTTCCCGGCGAAACCAACCCACTCGGCGTCTGCCTCTTCCCTATTTTACTATGGTTTCCCTCCCCCGGCAACAAAAATCATTCCATCGCGTCGTTTTTCCGCGGACGCAGGGAAAAAGAGACGCGCCGCAGGCAAGCGAAAAAGAAAAGAAAATTAGGGCTTGCAAAACGGCGCGTTTCGGTGTAAAATAGGATAGCTCTTACAAATACGGTTCGGCACTCCCTTTCCAAGGGGCGGCTTTTGTTAGCTTTCCTCCTTTCGCCGTATTTATAAGCCCACAATCCCATATACCCGCCCGTGGCGAAGCTGGATATCGCAGCAGATTCCGATTCTGAAGGCCGGGGGTTCGAATCCCTCCGGGCGGGCCAGATTGAATGTTCATAACGACATTCAGCAACAAGGATAGTCTTTGGGGACTGTCCTTGTTTTCTTTTTGCGGGTTACAGAGGTTTCCTCAAATGTCCTTTGGGAACAAAAGACGGTGCTTGCTGGCACTAGAAAAGATAAAGATTAGTTGTTTGAGTATGGTCCCGTATAACTTTGTCCGGAAAAAGTCGGATGTTTTGTTTTGCTTTTGTTAAAATCATAGTTGGGAGGTGAAGCAGATGGATATAGCGGAACAGCTCAATAAGGCCATTTCATATATTGAATCCGCTTTGTGTGATGAAATCCATTTAGATACGGTTGCTCAGATCGCCTATGTTACTAAAGGCAGCTTCCTCCGCTTTTTTAGCTATATGACCGGGATGACACTGAACGAGTACGTCCGTAGGAGGCGGCTAACGCTGGCGGCGCATGAACTGCAAGACAGTCGTTGCAAAGTGATAGACGTTGCGGTCAAATATGGATGGGACAGCGCAGATGCTTTTACCAAGGCGTTTATACGACAGCATGGTATTACTCCAACACAGGCATGAAATCCGTACCAGCCGTTAAAAGTATATCCTCCTGCATCCTTCTACATTATGGTAAAAGGAGCAAAGGAGATGGATTTCCGGATCGTCAAAACAAGGGAGAAGAGAGTTTTGGGCATCTCTAGGAAGATTGGAGGGACGGCGTCGGAACGCTTTAAGGCCGAACACGTCATGTGGGCAGATGACTGCGGCCATATCCCTGCCAAAATATGCGATGGCTATGATGGTGTTTGGTATGGCATTTGGAACAAGGGAAGGTACATTATCGCCCGCAAAGAGGAAAATGTTACAGGATCAAAACTGGAGACACATTTTATTCCGGGAGGAACGTATGCTGTCTTCACCACACAGCGGGGAGGGTACGCAGGAGATGAGTTACCTGAGCTGCACAATTTGATTCATAATTCATGGCTGCCAAACTCGGGATGCCGTCAGGTCAATGAACTTGAAGTAGAAGTATATCACCTTTGGGCTGACAGGGCCGAGCGCCATGAAAAAAGATATTATGAAATTTGGATTCCGATTCCAAAGGCCGGGGGTTCGAATCCCTCCGGGCGGGCCAATGAAGAACACCGTGTAAACCTAGTGTTTATGCGGTGTTTTCTTTTTTGCCTTGGTCGGGGTATACCGCCGAAAACGACAATATACCCCGAACTTCTAAGACTTTTTCTAAGACCCGCTATTTATCTCCCGAAACGCTCTTCATATGAAGAAGCTCTCCCATGCCGTCCGCCAGCCGCATCTTGGATTGATATTCCAGATGCCCGTAGATATTTCCGGTCGTGCCGATGTCGCTGTGTCCCAGCCATTCGCTGATCTCCTTGAGCTGGAAGCCCTTGGCAAGCAGCAGGCTGGCACAGGAATGGCGCAGATCGTGGAACCGGATATCCGGCAGGCTGTGCCGCTTCAGAAGCCGCCGGAAGGCCCGGGATACTACATCGGGACGAAAGGGCGATCCGTCGGGCCACTTGCAGACGAAATCGTTGCGCACATAGCCCGGCCCCAGCAGAAGCTGGTTTTCCCGCTGTTCCTGCCGGAGACGGCGGAGGTATTCTTCCATCTCGGGAATCAGCGGCAGGGTGCGGCGGCTCTTCTGGTTTTTGGTGCGCTCTTTTTCCACCACGATTTTGGACTGCACCACCGTGTTCTGGATATGGAGGCGCCCCTCCTCAAAGTCCACCGCCGCCCATTTCAGCCCCAGCACCTCGGAGCGACGCAGGCCGTAGAACAGGGTCAGCAGAATGACCGGCTCGAATGGTTCGCCCCGTATTGCCTCGATGAGTGCCGCGGCCTGTTCCGCGTTGTAGTAGCTTCCGACGTACCGCTGTACCTTGGGCAGGGTCACCCGTTCCGCCGGGTTGTAGGGGATGAGATTCTTGCGCACGGCGTCTTTGAGCGCGCTGTGGATAACGACGTGGTGCTTTTTGACCGTGTTGGCGGATAGCCCGCCCCTTCCGTCCAGCCGCCCGTTCTTCACCATGGCGTTGTAATACCGCTGCAGCATCTGCGGCGTCAGGCCCATGAGCGTGACCTTCAGCGGCTCGAAATAGGGCAGAATATGCCGCTCGGCAAACACCTTGTAGGAATCCCATGTGGAGCGTTCCACCGCGTACTGCATCTGCTCCAGCCACTGCCGCAGCCAGTCCGCAAACAGCACGTCTCGGGCATAGGCCACCTGGCTGTCCTCGTATTGTTTCAGCAGGTCCCGGAATGCCTTTTGCGCCTCCCGCTTTTTCACCCTGTCCACCCGGAGCTTCAGGCTGATCCATTTGGGATGCGGCTTGCCGGCATCGTCCGGAATGTTGAGCACGGCGTAGTAGATATTTCCTTTTATTTGAAGGCTTCCTGTCATGTTCTCCTCCTTCCTGCGGAAGCCCATCACTTACTAGCAGTATAGCACAGTGAGGGTCAGTCGGCAATTTTCCCGTCCAGAAACCGCACAATCTCACTCTTGGGAATCCGGTAGCGGTTTCCTACCTTAACACAGCGGATTTTTCCCTCACGCACCAACTCATACGCCATGTTTTTGCTGATGCGCAGGATGGTGCAGACCTCTTTGACGGTGAGGACGTCGCCGTACCTGTCAAGCATCGCCGTCACCGCCGTTCCAGTAGCTGTCCGGCTTGCCTTCCGAGCCAGTCAGATAAATCCGTGTGATCTCTGCCCGTTCATGCCCCAGCCAGCGGGACACCTGCCGGCAGGCCTCATGCGGCGTTTTCCCTTCGCGGATAAGCCGGCGGTACCAGTCTGCCGCACAGGTATGCCGCAGGCCGTGGAAGGTCATGGGCCGTTCGGAGCCTTCGTCCTTGACGGCGTCCCGATGCCGCCGGATAAAAGCCTCCAGCTCATGGATAACGCTGTGGGTGTCCCGCCCGGCCGGAACAAACAGCTTATGCCCCGGCGGCGTGATTTTCAGCAGTGCGACCAGCTCGATGCGGATGGTTTCGTTGATGGGGACCTCCCGCACCTTGCCGCCCTTGCCCTTGATGGTGAGGAAGCCGTCCTGCAAAGCGGCCCGGGCGATAGCGGTATCCATGCGCATCACCTCGTGGATGCGAAGCCCCGCGTATCGACCGATGACGACGCAGGCCTCAAAGTCTTTCCGTCCGGCCTTCCAGCACTCGCCGATCATGAAATTGAATTCCCGATGACTCCATGTCCGATCCTGCTCCCCGAATACCCGGCGCTCCAGCGCCAATTCCCGGTTGTCCGGCAGAGTATAGCGGGCGTTTGGGATCTGGTCGTGCCAAAAGCGGATGGCGGACAGCTCGGTTTTGATGGTGGCGGGCGACAGTCCCCGGCTTTTCATGTCCGTGACGTAGGCGGCCAGATGCTTGCCGGACAGGTTGGCGAGCTTCTCCAGATGGAACCGCTCCGCCGTAAACCGCAGAAAACGCAGGAAAGCTTCGTAATACCGCTCTTTGGTCTTGTAGCTTCCCTGCCGGTTGTGGCGGCGGAGTTTCTCGGCCTGTGCGGCCAAATTTTTAAAGGTGGTTTTCATATGGGCTCCTTTCTTTATCAGGAGCACCGCGCAGCTTGGATTTGGGCAGACTCTCCCCGCTGGCAGCTTTCTCGTTTCCGGCCATTTTCCTAAGGACTGCCTGCCCAAACCCGCGTTGTCACCGGATTCGGCGGATTTTTTTGCTTCTGTCTCTTGGGGTGGAGGATGACCGGCTATGTGGTTGTGGAGGTTTAGTAAGTTCCCGTATGGGCTCTGAGGAGCCTGGGGACAATGCCTCGACGGGGAGCGCCTTCGCCGGGGATACCCGGCTGCAGCCGAACATGCTGCGGGCGCTCGGCGGCCTGTCCAGACGATGACAGGGCCGCTGAATGGTGGACGTCCCGGCATCGCCTGTGGGGGCCAGAGCCCGCCTGCCGGGTCGGAATCCGCCGCCGTGCGGTTCCTGCAAAGGCGTTTTGCGTCCATGTCCTCCGGCGCCTTTGCTGGTGGCCGGAGGGACGCTCACTTTTTTGAACATCATACCTACGCTCCTCTCGGTGTTTGACTTCCGTACCGGGTCGGCAATCCGGGGGAAGAGCTGTTGGGGCAAAAAAGCCGCAAAACCAGGAAATGGTTTTGCGGCTTAACGCCCCTTTACGGTGGAGTCCATGCCCGGAACCCCATCTTTTCGCTCCAAATTTGTAACCTTTGCGTTGGAGTTGGATTTGGGAAGCTTTCGCTTCTGGCCGTTCTGTCCTTTCGTACAGAACAAAAAAGGCCGGATTTTCCCCTTGGCGAAGAAAAATCCAACCTCTTAACTCAAACCAATGTCCACTGAGGGACACTTATCTCAAACCTGTTTACAGATGTATCTTATCACAGACTGCCCGTCTTGTCAAATGTGTTGCTACCTGAATTTAGGATACGGTCACGACGTTCTTTCGTCCCCATCTGGCGTCCAAAAAGGAATCCCTTCCTGCCGGATGGCTTGATAAAAGGGAACGGCGTCCTGATATTGGCTAAATGTCTGGACATCCTTGAGCGTCACGGTGATAACCGTGTCGTATTCGAGCCCGAGTTCACTGGTGAGTTGCAGGAACGGCTTTTTATAGCAGGACAGGCTTTCCCGCGGGACGTCGGCGAGAAGCAGAATATCCACATCGGATTCAGCATCGTAGTCGCCGCGGGCATACGAGCCATACAGATAAGCGCCGCGAAGCCGGTCCCCCAAAACATCTTTGGCCTTGATCGCGACTTGGTTCAGAATGTTTTTCAGCTGATCGTCCGTGCACATGGGATACCCACCCCTTCCCATCCCGTATTATAAGAAAACACGGAAAAAGGTCAAGATCTCCACCTGCGTTGAATCTTCCGTAAAGTCTCAAACGCTGTTTTTTTCATAAACAAAATTGTGGCGATTTCTTGTCGAAACTACAAAACTTTGGTATAATTTTCTCGTTCCAACAGGGGAATATTGCCTCCATAGCGAATCCGAGTCCGGTTTTTGGAACATCTAAACAGATAAAATGAAAAGAAATATAAGAATGAGGGATTTCCATGAGTTTGAGCGCACATGTAAGTGAAAAGGCCAACCTGATCTGGGCGATTGCGGACAAGCTGACCGGGGTATATAAACCCCACGAATACGGCGAGGTGATTTTGCCGCTGACCGTGATCCGTCGCTTTGACTGCATCCTCGCCGACACCAAGGCGGCGGTGCTGGAAAAATACGAGCAGGTGAAGGAACTGCCCAAGCGGGACATCCTGCTGCGCAACGCCTCCGGCCACCGCTTCTATAATACCAGCCGCTTCACCTTTGAGCGGCTGCTGGACGATCCGGACAACATCGAGTCCAACTTCCGGGACTATCTCAACGGCTTTTCCCCCAACGTGGCCGAGATCATCGAAAAATTCAAGTTCGACGGCCATATCACCACCATGGCACAGAAAAACATCCTGTTCATTGTCCTCAAGGAGTTCACCACCCCCAAGGCCGACCTGCACCCGGCGCATATCTCCAACTTGGAGATGGGCTACATCTTCGAGGAGATCATCCGCCGCTTTTCTGAGGCGCACAACGAGGACGCGGGGCAGCACTACACCCCCCGCGAGGTCATCGAGCTGATGGCGAACATCCTGTTCAACGACGACAGCGCCTTTCTGGCGGGGGATAGCGTGGCCAAAACCATATATGACCCGGCCTGCGGCACCGGCGGTATGCTGTCGGTGGCGGAGAATTACATCCATTCCCTCAACAGCAGCGCCGAGCTGCTGGCCTTTGGGCAGGAGATCAACGACCAGACCTTTGCCATCTGTAAGGCGGATATGCTCATCAAGGGCAACGACGCCTCCCAGATTCGCAGTGGCAACACCCTGTCCGACGACCAGTTTGCCGGGCAGACCTTTGACTATATCCTCTCGAATCCGCCTTTCGGCCGGGAATGGAAGAATGAAAAAGCGGCCATTGAAAAGGAAGCGAAGCTGGGTTTTGCCGGACGGTTTGGCGCGGGCTTGCCCGCCGTCGGGGACGGGCAGATGCTGTTCCTCGAAACTGCCATCGCCAAGATGAAGCCCACCGGCAGCCGGGTGGCGATCATCCACAACGGTTCCCCGCTGTTTACCGGCGACGCGGGCAGCGGCCCCTCCGAAATCCGGCGGTATATCCTGGAAAACGACCTGCTGGAGGCCATCATCGCGCTGCCCAACGATATTTTCTATAACACCGGCATCGCCACCTATATCTGGGTGCTGTCCAACAAAAAGAAAGGCACCCGCCGGGAGGGCAAGGTGCAGCTCATCAACGCCAGCGGCCTGTTTGAAAAGCGGCGCAAGGCGCTGGGAAACAAGCGCAACGACATATCGCCTGAGCAGATCGCGGAGATCACCCGGATTTACGGGGACTTTGCGGAAAACGAGATCAGCAAGATTTTTGATAACCAGGATTTCGGCTATTCCAAAATCACGGTGGAGCGCCCGCTGCGGGACGAAAAGGGCGAGCCGGTGCTGAAAAAGGGGAAGCCGCAGGCCGACCCCGCCCTGCGGGACACCGAGAATGTGCCGCTGAAAGAGGACATTCCGGCGTATTTCGCCCGGGAGGTGCTGCCCTTCGCGCCCGACGCCTGGATCGACGAGAGCAAGACCAAGGTAGGGTATGAAATCCCCTTCACCCGGTATTTTTACCGGTATGAAGCGCCCCGCCCATCGTCGGAAATCATGGCGGAGATTCTGGAGCTGGAAAAAGAACTGGACGGGAGTTTGAAGGAGATATTCGGATGAAGCGAGGAAGATGCTGTCGAGTATATCGTGTCAAATCGCAGCCGGCAGAAATCGACTATGAGAAACTGGCGGATGCGATTGTAGCGGCACATGAGCGGATTGAGAAGGATGCGGAGCATAAGGCAGAGAGGGAAACCAAACACTGGAAGGAACTCATTGGCCGGAAGGAGTATTCCCACGAAAAAAACCGCGTCAAAAGAGCCTGCCTGAATGGGGCGAATTCTATTCGCTGTACGCTGAAAATCTTATTTATAAAGAAAAAAGACGCAAAAACCGACCGGGGAACTTTTGTGCTTTTAAAAACGCTGTTGGTGGATATTTTTTGGCTTGCAAAATGGTTCCTGTACTTACTCTCTCTTGGACTTATTTTTAGTTCGTTTTATGATCTGGCTCAGAAAAGTTTTGCCTTTAACGGTTTGTATATTCTCTACGCGCTGTTTGCATGGATTGTCGCGCGGCTGTTCCGGCTGGTCGCTCTTGAAGTGGATAACATGGAAGACAGAAATTATTTATTCGCTGTTTTTTCTTCTGTGACATCGTTTGTTGCCATGATACTGGCACTGGTTGCCTTGTTCCTGGAGGGTTGCACATGCGGAAAATGAAGGATAGCGGGATTGAATGGATCGGGGAGATACCGGAGGAGTGGGGGATCATTAAATGCAAGTATATTTTATCTGTTAATACTGGCGGCGTTTGGGGTGATGAACCTAAACTAGATGGTACGGATAAAGTGGTGCTTCGTTCGACAGAACAAACCATTGATGGTTATTGGCAAATTGAAAATCCAGCACAGCGTAATTTGACAGGGATTAATCTTTCTGATTATCTTATTAAGCCGGGTGATTTACTCATAACGAAGTCTAGTGGGAGCGAGTTACACATTGGTAAAACAACATTGGCTGATGGCTATTTTTTAAATCATGAGTGTTATTATTCAAATTTTATCCAGCGCATTCGTTGTGACGGCTATGCCTCAAAGCTGATGTGGTATCTCTTAAATTCTTCCATATCAAGAGAACAGTTTATATATATCCAAAATTCAACTTCTGGCTTGGGTAATATTAATTCGGAAAGTATAAGCGGACTTTATTTGCCTATCATGAGCACTTTTGAACAAACCCGCATAGCAGAATATCTTGACGACAAGTGCGGGAAGATTGACCGGTATATCGAAACACAGCGGGCGATCATCGAAAAGCTGAAAGCCTATAAACAGGCGGTCATCACCGAAGCCGTTACCAAGGGCCTCGACCCCACCGTCCCCATGAAAGACAGCGGCGTGGAATGGATCGGGGAAATTCCCCAGGGGTGGGAAAGAATTAAATTAAAGGATATATGTGCATTTCATAATGGCGATCGAAGTTCAAATTATCCTTCGCCCGATGAATTCATTGATGAAGGCATCCCTTTTTTAGGAGCTGAATCATTAGAGAATTTTTATGTGGATGTAAGCAAAGCAAAACATATTTCTATGACAAAATATAATTCTATGGGCGGTCTTAAAATACAAAAAAATGATATACTTTACACACTACGTGGTTCAACGATAGGAAAAAATGCTATTGCCTCTTTTAGCGATGGAACAGTCGCCTCTTCACTTATGGGAATCCGAGCTGGTGAAAGGATATCCGCGGAATTTTTGTTATATTGGATGAATAGCTTTTGCGAGTATATACAAAGAGATATTTGTATTAATGGTTCAACAGCCCCTAATTTATCGGCCGAAAATGTAAAAATGTTTATTCTATATTTGCCAACTTTTGAGGAACAGCTTAAAATAAGCGCTTATCTTAAAGAAAGTTGCACGGAGATTGACAACCTAATAAATAATAAAAAATTATTAATCGACAAGCTCACCGAATACAAAAAATCCCTTATCTACGAGGCAGTGACGGGGAAAAAGGAGGTGTAAACGTGGAGCCGATAACCATTTTCGGTTTGCCGGATTTTATTGATGCCGTATGCAAAGCCAAAGAATCCCTTAAGAGAGATCAAGGGCTGCATAATGAAGTGCTGTTATTCCGGGGACAGGACAACAAAGATTATTCCCTATTACCGTCTATAGCCCGTGGCAGAAAACACGCTTGTGATTGTACCATTTTTGGTGATGAGCGCAATCTAATCGAGATGGCGAAATACAAACTTCCCCATTTGTTCCGAAACGATATGTACCCTATTGAGTTGTTGGCGCTATTGCAGCACCACGGCATTCCGACCCGGTTATTGGATATTACCGAAAATGCTTTAGTTGCGCTATATTTTGCGGCTTGCAGCGGCGAAAATGACGGCGAGGTCATTCTTTTTAAACATAATGAACGTGATGTGGCGAATTATCCGGTTGTAAATGCCATAGCCGACAGCTATCGTTTATCATTTGGTTCTTTGGTTGAGCTAGATAGCCTTTTTGATAAAGTAATAATCCAGCCATATTTTTTGGAACAAAGAAACACCCTTGAAAAATATTTTACAACGGCAATTTCTAAAGAATCTTGGATCGCTGAATGCTGTAAGGAACTATTATTCGTGCATTCTCCCAACCATTCCTTGCGTCAACAAGTACAACGGGGACGGTATATACTATTTCCAAATCATATTAAGACATATAACGCATCCAAATTCTTTGAATCGTATATTGATGAGATCCCCAAAGATCATGAAAATATAATCGGCCGGATATATATTCCACAGGCTCTAAAGTCTAAAATCATCGATGGTTTATCTATATTGGGCATTTCGGAAGAAACCTTGTTCTGCGATAATACCGATATGGTATGCAAGAGTATTGTGAACCAATTTCAATCCCGATACAAGGAGGTATCCCCATGCCTGACCTAGACCTCACCGAGAAGCGGTTCGAGTCGGACATTGAGTATTCCCTGCTTACATACGGCGGGTACCAAAAGGGCAATCCCAAGGCTTTCGACCGCGCACTGGCGCTGGACGTGGGCACCCTGCTCTCCTTTGTGCGGGATACCCAGCCCAAATCCTGGGAGAAATACGAAACCATCTACGGGACAAGCTGTGAAAAAGCCTTTATCGAGCGGTTCTGCAAGGAGGTGCGCTCCCTGGGACTGCTGGCCGTCCTGCGCCACGGATTCAAGGATCGGGGCATCACCTTCCGGGTGGTGTACTGGAAGCCGGAAACCTCCATCAACCAGACGGCACAGGTGCAGTACGCCCGCAACGTCCTCCACTGCACCCGGCAGCTCCATTATTCTCCGCACAACGAAAACAGTATCGACATGGTGCTCTTTGTCAACGGCATCCCGGTGGTGTCCATGGAGCTGAAAAACCAGTTCACTGGGCAGGACACCGACAACGCCATCCGGCAGTACCGCTTCGACCGGGCGGGGAAAGAGACCATTTTCGAGTTCAAAAACCGGGTGCTGGTGCATTTCGCGGTGGATCTGTACAACGTCTTTATGACTACTCGCCTGCAGGGGGCCGACACCTGGTTCCTCCCCTTCAACCAGGGCTCCAACGGCGCGGGGAATGTCGGAGGCAAGGGCAACCCGCTGAATCCCGACGGCCACCAGACCGCCTATTTGTGGGAGCGGGTGCTGACAAAGGACAGCCTGCTGGAAATCCTGCACAAGTATATGCACCTGCAGGTGGAGACGCGGGAGGACAAGAACGGCCGCAAGGTTAAGCGGGAAACCATGATTTTCCCGCGGTATCATCAGCTGGACGTGGTAACAAAGCTGCTGGCCGACGTGAAGGCCAACGGCGCGGGGAAAAACTATCTGATCCAGCACAGCGCCGGTTCCGGCAAATCCAACTCCATCGCCTGGCTGGCCCACCGCTTGTCCGGGCTGCACAACGATCTGGACGAGAAAATTTTCCGCTCGGTCATCGTCGTCACCGACCGGAAGGTGCTGGACAGCCAGTTACAGGACACCGTCTATCAGTTCGACCATGTGGACGGGGTGGTGCAGAAAATCGACAAAAACGCGGCGCAGCTCCGGGAGGCCATCGAGGGCGGCGCGCCGATCATCATCACCACCCTGCAAAAATTCCCGGTGATTTACAAGGAAGTCATGGGGCAGAAGCAGAATTTTGCCGTCATTGTGGACGAGGCCCACTCCTCCCAGACCGGCGAAGCGGCGCGCAAGCTGAAAAAGGCGCTGGCCGACACCGCCGATGCGCTGGAGGAGTACGCCCGGCTGGAAGGCGAAGCGGAGGCGGCTGTGCCGGATGATGAGGACAAGATTCTGAACGAGCTGGCCGTCCAGGGACAGCACCGCAATCTGTCCTTTTTTGCCTTCACCGCCACGCCGAAGGACAAGACCCTGCAGCTGTTCGGCACCCCGCGGGAGGACGGCAAAATGGCACCCTTCCACATCTATTCGATGAAGCAGGCCATTGAGGAAGGCTTTATCCTGGACGTGCTGAAAAACTACGTCACCTACAAGAATTACTACAAAATTATCAAGACGGTGGCGGACAATCCGCAGATCGAAACCACTTCCGGCGTGAAAGCCATCAAGCGGTATGAGAGCCTGCACCCCCACAACATCGCGCAGAAAACCGCCATCATGGTGGAGCATTTCCGGGAAGTGACCCAAAAGCAGATCGGGGGCCGGGCCAAGGCCATGGTCGTGACCCCCTCTCGTCTGCACGCGGTGCGGTATCTCAACGAGTTCAAGCGGTACATCAAGGCGCACGGCTACGACGATCTGGACGTGCTGGTGGCCTTCTCCGGCGAGGTGAACGACGAGGGGCAGACCTACACCGAGGAAAAGATGAACGGTATCAAGGAGAGCCAGCTCAAGGTGGCCTTCCACGGGGATGAGTACGCCATGCTGATCGTGGCGGAAAAATACCAGACCGGCTTCGACGAGCCGCTGCTGCACACCATGTTTGTGGACAAGAAGCTGTCCGGCGTCAAGGCGGTGCAGACCCTTTCCCGGCTCAACCGCACCACCCGGGGCAAGGACAGCACCTTTGTGCTGGATTTCGTCAACACGGCGGAAGATATTCAGAAGGCGTTTGAGCCGTATTATGAATGCACGGTTCTGGATGAGGCCACCGACCCCAACGTGCTGTACGACCTGAAAAATACGCTGGATGCCTACCGGATCTACACCGCGTCGGAAATCGACCAGTTTGCGGAGGTGTTCTTCTCCGCCGATGAGCAGGATGCGCGGACAATGGGGCAGTTATCCGCCGTATTGGTTCCCGCACACGACCGCTATCTGGCGGCCAGAGACGAGGATTCGCAGGTGTTCCGCACCACGCTGGCGCGGTTCAACCGTATTTATGGGTTCATCTCGCAGGTGTGCCGGATGTTTGACCGGGAGCTGCACAAGTTCAGCGTGTATGCGCGGTTTCTCTATAAGGTGCTGCCCAAGGAGAAAGGGCCGTTTATCACGTTGGACAACAAGATTCTACTGGAATACTACCGGTTGGAAAAGGAGTTTGAAGGCTCCATTTCTCTGGCCGGGACGGAAGGCGGACTTGGCGGGATCAAGGGGGAAGCCGGAGCACGGCCCAAACAGTCGGACAGTCTGACCGATATCATCGAGGCAATCAATGAAAAGTTCGGGACCAATTTCACCGAAATGGACAAGGTGCTGGAGCAGATCCAAGCGGATTTTCTCGCCGATGAGAAGCTGGTGCGCTTTGCCCAAAACAACGACGAGGCGATGTTCGGGCTGAAATTTGAGCAGGAGTTCGAAAACCTTGCCGCCCAGCGGTATGAACAGAACGACGCTTTCTTTATCAAGCTGTTCAGCGATTCCGGTGTGATGAAAACCGTCATGGAACGGCTCAAACCGATTGTTTATCGGAAAATGCGAAAGAAGAAGTGATGAGCTTCCGCGGGCAAAAACTTCTAAGATTTTTTCTAAGACTCTCTGAAATACTTGCTTTTCAGGCGGGGAGCGGGTCGGCCGGAAATTGCGGGCTGAAAAGCGCCTGAACCCGCATGAATACAAGGTTTTTCGTGGTATCAGCCGACCTCCGGTAATCCCCAGTGGGAACCCTCTTATGCGATTCCGATTGAAAAGGCTGACAATTTATAAAGCAGTCGCGTTATGAACATTCGCACCAGATTAACTCAAATCGCATGAAAGCAGTGCGGTTTGCGCCGATTTTTGCTCTGTTTTATAAAGCCTCTCCTACTCTGACAGGATTGTTACCCCGTTTGCAGTAATGATTGTAGCAAAATGAGCCCGTCAGCCCAGGTTCCATGCGGGCTGACGGGTATTTTCAAAGGTTCCATTGCAGTAGCTGCAGTAAAACCCGCCGTTTTGCTGTGCAGAGCCCCCTCATATGCCCATTAGTCGAGGACTTGATAGCCAAACCGGCAGTCAAAATCCGGCCGGCGCTGCTTGAGCTTTTCCATTTCCTTAATATTGTCCTCTAAACACTCGATCATCTTGTCGACCTCTTTTTTCAG
>CAJFQI010000033.1 GCA_904419005.1 Candidatus Avimonas faecium
TGGAGTAAAATACCTTGCCAACTCTTCATGCCCATTCCACGCGCAGCTAAACGTATATCCGTCCGGAGAAACCCAACCACAGGTAAACTCCGGATCATCCATGGTCCATGTCATTCAATCACCCTTTCAAAGCAGATTTTTGACTTTTCTTTAGTTTGAATATTCCGTGCTGCAGTTTGGAAGTGCAGACGAACACAGGCAATCCCCCCGCGGCGGCCTTCAGTTTTCGGTTCTTTTTCTAACAAAGGGCAGGCTTCACATCTGTCCATAAACTCTATTTTCCTTCCTTTTTTCGCTCCCTATCCATCTCTGCCACAAGTTGCTGTTGCGGTAGGTCTCGTTCGACAGTAGCTTGTCGATGGCTTTTGGTGTCTAAAGCTCTTTGCCGCTGGGAGAAGGAATTTGATTTTCTCCCAGCCAGTTGACGATGGAGCGCAGACTGCATCCGTTGAGGTACAATGAAAAAATTTTCTTGATGATAGGGGCATTGTCGTTTTCAACGAACTGTCCCAGTGCGTTCCGGGAATACCCGTAGCACACGCGAGATTGCGTATCAGAAATGTTCATCTTGATATTCTCCTTTTCTTATGATTTTAGGATTTTGGAAATAGAAAAGGCACGGCAGTTTTTCTGCCGTGCCGACATGTGGTTATTCACTTGTTACGAGGGGTCTAATCCCGTCTGTCTGGGATTAGCTTGTAAATCTCAGCCTTAAATTCTCTCATAAATAGCAACAAACCCATGTTTTAAGCCTTTCCTTAAAACACAGGTTTGTATACTTATCATGGTCGGAGTGGCGGGACTTGAACCCACGGCCTCTTGGTCCCGAACCAAGCGCTCTACCAAACTGAGCTACACCCCGGAATAACAAAAGCATCCCCGCGCGTTTTGCTATCTCCAACGCGCCCGTTTTCAAAGTATAGCACACTCGATTTCAAAATGCAAGATGCAATATCAAGAAGTGCGGAAAAAAGTTAAACAAAGTATTTTGAACATCAGTGTGGTTTTGAGGGCCGTTTG
Source organism: Candidatus Avimonas faecium (assembly GCA_904419005.1). GTDB lineage: Bacteria > Bacillota > Clostridia > Oscillospirales > Acutalibacteraceae > Avimonas > Avimonas faecium. The sequence continues at coordinate 1,021 of CAJFQI010000033.1, forward strand.
CCGGCGGCGGTTGCCTTTTCCAAAAATCCAAAGGGCGTGCGCTGATCAAGGCAAAGCCCCCCGGACGTGCCTGACGGCAGCGCCCGAGGGGCCTTCAGCAGGAAGCCAGGGGAGTTGCCGGCAAACGGCTTTTAGACATACCTATTGCCGGGCGGTTGCCTCTGTCTTTATGCCGGGCAGAATACTGCCCGCCTATGCGATTGCCGGCGCCAAGGCAGAAGGCGCGGGCCCCGCCTCCGGCTTCTGCTTCGCCGGGCGCTGTCATGGTTTCTGAGCCGGCTATGCCTGCCTAAGCAGCGCCTGATGGATCCGCTGGCGCGCATCCCACAGCCAGGCGGCGTCGTGCGGATAATCGGTAAAGCTGAGGGGGCGGGACAGCCCCTCCTCCAGCGTCTGGAGGGCGGCGTTCCGGCCCGCCAGGGATTCCAGCAGCTCCAGCGCCCGGAGATCCTGCAGCCCGTCGTGGAAGACCACGGCGCGCAGCGATTCGGCGCAGCCGTCCCCGCAGGGATAGACCGAAAAGGCGTCGCCGGAGGGGAAGGCGCAGCGGGCGTCGGTGACCGCGTAGGGGTCGATGACCTCCAGGGAAAACTGCGAATTATAGAAATTGTACCCCCAATGCAGGAAGCCCTTCAGCCCGAATTTATACGCCTGCATCCCCAGAATGCGGTTACGGGCAGAGGGCATGGCCATGAAGCGGTTGCTCACCTGCTGTTCCTGCGAGCAGCAGTAATAGCCCCAGAGGTTGGGCACCTTGTTCTGCAAAAAGTCCGAAATGGCATCAATCGCCACAACGGGGTTGTCGACGGTGGACTTTTGATATATCGCGTAGTCCGACATCGCGTCCATCACCGGGTAGCCGGGCATCAGGCGGGCCACCCATTCGGAGGCTTCCCGGTAGGTTTCCCAATGCTCCGCGTGCGGCTCGTCCGAGATGTGGAGGTAGCAGTCCTCCTTGGCGACCCCCTGCTTGTCCAGGAAGGCGGCCAGCGCCGGCAGGAAAGCGGCCAGGAAGCGCTTGTATTCAGGGGAATTGCCCGGCGTCTCCCAGCCGAAGAGCCGCTTCTCCACGCCGTCTACGGCGGCGATCACCTTGGGAGCATAGCGCGCCCCCCACTGGGTGAAAAGGTGGGAAAGCTCAAAACGGGTGATCCCCTTGTCCCGGCAGAGCGCGATCCACCGCGCCAGGCGGTCAAAGCCGAAGGCGTATTCACCGCCGCTGACGGTGACATCCACCAGCTGGCAGGTCAGCCGCTCCCCGCCCGGCGCGGTGTCCAGCGGCGGGGTGAACAGGGGGGTAAGGATCAGGTTGATGCCGCACCGCCGGGCCGTCTCCAGGTAATTGGCGAGGATGGCCCAGAATTTTTCGCTGAACATGCCGGCGTGATGGGCGTGGGCGATCCCATCCCCGTGCAGCCACTGGGTAAAAAGGAAGGTCTGGGCCGGCAGCCGCAGGGGCAGCACCCGCGCGGTAAACCGGGAGACGGCGGTATCCTCCCCGTCGGAAAGGGTGACGGTGATCGGGTATTCGCCCGCCGGCAGGTCCTCCGCCCGGATTTCCACCCACAGGCTTTCCCACCGCCCCGCCACAAACCAGGTTTCCTGCCCGTCCAGCGGCTTGAGCGCGTCGGGATAAAAGCCGGGGGAGGTGCGCAGGTAATTTTCGGTAGGGTCATAGCAGGGAAAAGCGCACGGGACGTGCTCCACCCGCCGCACCGTCACCGCTGCGGCAATCGGGGAGGAAACCGATACCCGCAGCGTCTGCCGGCTGAACCGCCCGGCCTCCTGCCGGTAGGCGATCTGGTACGAAAACCGCTCCCCCTGCAGCAGCGACGCTTCGGTGAAGGCCGGCCCTGCCGGCGGCTGATCCCAAAAAACTTTTTCAAGCGAGGATAGGGTGAGGCATTCCAGACGGCTCATAGCGCGCCCTCCTTGCATTCCTTTTTCCGGCCCGGGGCCGTTTGAAAACCAGTATACCACGAAAAGAGCCGTCTGGGAATTCCATTTTGGCCTTTGCTGGTGCGGTTTTTGGCAGACGGGGCTTGGGCGGCTTCCGGAGCCGTCCCGGCGGGGCTCACTGCCAGGCCGGGCCTTCAAAGACGGCCAGCAGGCGCCGGCCGGAGGGCTCGGTCAGGGTGGCGTAATAAATGCCGTACTGTTCGGTATAATCCGACAGGGTGCTCCCATCGGGCGGGGTGTAATCCTTCAACGCGATTTCCGCGTAGTTGTTGGCGTAGGACTGGCCCTCAAAATCCTTGGTTTCCCCGGCGATATAGGGATGGAGGCCGCCGGTCAGCTCGAGATAATAGGGAATGCGGTCGTCCGGGATCTCCTCGGCCAGGGATACCGCCTGCCCGGTGCGCAGATCCAGGCGGAGGGTGCAGCCGGGCACCGCCGCGGTGGGGTACCACCCCCCGCCGGTCATGACGTAGTCCCGTTCCAGGTACATCAGGCGGAAGGCGCCGTCTTGGATGGAAAGGTAGGGGTAGAAAACCATCGCCGCGCTTTTCAGCCGGGGGACCATCGCCTGGACGGCGCCGTTGACCGCGTTGTCGAGCTCCGGCGCGGCGCCGTCGTTGAAGGTGACGGCGGGGATCATGGTTTTGCCGCCGTTGTCGGTTTCCAGCTCCTCGTAGGTCACGTCGTAGTAGTACCCGCCGGCCGGGCTGCGGTTCAAGGAGAGGGGTGTCTCCACGCTTTTGTAATAGCAGAACGGGTGGGTTCTGTCGCAGTAGAGGGTCAGCAGGACCTGGCCGTTGATATAGCTCAGCCCAAAATAGGGGGAGTCCGCAGGAAATCCGGTGAAGGGGCGCTTCAGGTCCTCTGCCGGCACATGGGAGCGCAGGCGGCGGTTGATCGTTTCAATATAGTTGACGTCCTCATAAAACAGGTCGGCCAGCTCCAGCGGCTCCCCGGTTTCCAGGTCGAATACGGCGGTGCGCACCTCTTCGGAGGGCGCGGTCACAAAAATCAGGTCGGCTTGCCCGTTGATCAGGTTCCAATACGCCAGGTCGGTCTTGTTGTGGACGACGCGGGACGCGGCCTCCTCCGGGGAGATGCCCAGGCGGTCGGCCAGGATCCCCTCGGTCAGGGGGATAGTCGCGGTGGAGCCGTCGATCCGGTCCCACAGGCCGGCATACGGGTCCTCCGCCTTTTCCGGGGCGGTGGAGCCGGCTGGGCTTTCGGACGTTCCGGCGGGGCTTGCCCCCGCGGAGCCCGTCCCGCTTACAGGGGGCGCGGCCGCTGGCTGGCAGCCGCCGGCCGCCAGGCTCCCTATCGCTAAGGCAAGCGGGGGGGAGGCGGGAAGGCCCGCCCGCGCCCCCGGCTTGGTATTTCCATGGCATTCCGTTTGGTTCCCTATGGCTTCAGTATAGGAAGGGTAAGGAAGAAGATCAAGCTTTCTAACAATTTTGAAATGGAATATTATAATATTTTTATCTTTTTATGAATACATACCGCTTATTTGCGGCGGCATCTCATCTCCCTGCGTAATGGCGCGAAAAAGCCCGCCGCAAGGCGGGCTTTCCTATGCAAAAAATTGACAGCGGCGGGCAAACGGCTCCAGGCGCGGCGTCCTCCGGCGGGAGAGCGGGCCGGGAGGCCGCCGGATTAGGAGAACGCCAGGAAGCGCTTGCCGTTTTCGAAAAATTCGTGCATCTGCACCCCAAACACCGCGGGGATGAGCCCTGACGCGGCGCATTCCTCCGCCGTCCCGTAAAAGGCGACCCGCTTTTGGTCAAGCAGGACGATGTAGTCCGCGTGCTGGAGTGCCTGCGCCAGGTCGTGCAGGATCAGCAGCACCGTGACCTTCCGCTTCTGCTTCAGCATGGCGAGCAGCCGGAAAAATTCCGCCTGGTAGGCCATGTCCATATAGGTGGTCGGTTCATCCAGGGCGAGGATGCGGGTGCGCTGGGCCAGCACCATCGCCAGGAACGCCTTCTGCCGTTCACCGCCCGAGAGGCGGTCCACCCGCTGATGGCGCAGGCCCTCCAGCCCGATTTCCGCGATGGCCTCATTGATCGCCTGCCGGTCCGCTTCGGCCAGGCGCTTGCCGAAGTCGAGGTAGGGCTGCCGACCGAAGGCGACCAGCTCCTGCACCGAAACCGGGGGAGAGGTCAGCACCTGGGGCAGCAATCCCAGCAGCCGGGCGCGCTCCCGCGGGGTCATCAGGGCCAGGGAACGGTCGGAATAGGCGATTTCCCCGGTATAGGGCCGCTCCTGGTTTAGGCAGGAGAACAGGGTGGACTTCCCGCAGCCGTTTTTGCCGATCACCGCCGTGATCTTATGGGGGACCACCGGGAAGGAAACCTCCTCAAGGATGCTCCGCTTGCCGTAGGAGGCGGAAAGGCGGCGGAAATTCAGCATACCGCGTCCCTCCTTTTTTTCAGCAGCAGGAAAAAGAAGAAGGGGGCCCCCACCAGCGCCATGACGATGCCCACCGGCAGCTCGGACGGGGCGAACAGCACCCGGCCGAGCCAGTCGGCCAGGATGACCAGCGCCGCCCCGGCCAGGGCGGATACCAGCAGCAGGGGCCGTAGGCGGCTCCCCGCCAGCTTGCGGGCGATGTGGGGGACAACCAGCCCGACAAAGCCAAGCAGGCCGGCAAAGCTGACCACGGCGGCCGCGGTGGCGCTCGCCGCCACCAGGCAGAACATCCGCAGCCGCCGTACCCGCACGCCTAAGGACAGGGCCATGCTGTCCCCCAGGCAGAGCAGGTCAATACGGGGAGCGGCAGCCAGCGCCGCCGCCAGGCCGGCCAGGATCAGGGCGGCCGGCACAATCAGCCGGGAAGGCTGGGTCCCTGTGAAGCCGCCGATCGAAAACGCGTTGTAGGAAACCAGCACGTCGGTATCAAGCAGCGAAAGGAAGGAGATGCCGGCGTTGAGCATCGCGGTGCAGGCGATGCCCGCCAGGATCACCGTGGTGCGGGAGGAGCCGATCCGCCCCGCGATGCTGACGATCAGCAGGGTGGTAAGGAACGCGCCGGCAAAGGCGGCAAAGGGGAGGGCGGCAAACGCGGCCGGGAACAGGGTCAGCAGCAGGATGACGAAAAAGCCCGCGCCCGCATTGACCCCGATGATATTGGGGCTTGCCAGCTCGTTGTCGGTCACGGCTTGGAGAAGCACGCCGGAAACCGAAAGCCCCACCCCGGCCAGCACGCCTTCAAGCAGCCGCGGGACCCGCAGCAGATAGAGGATGGCGGTTTGGGTCTCGCAGCCTTGCCGGCGCAGTAGGCCGCCCCAGAATTCGCCCCAGCTCATCTCCGAGCTTCCGTAGCGCAGGGAGAGCAGCCCCACCGCGAGCAGGACGGCCAGCAGGAGAAGGAAGCCGGGCGCCCGCCGGAAGAGCGGGCGTTTGTAGGGGCGCTCCGCCGCCTCCTCCGCCGGGGAAGCGGGCTCCCGCACGTTCCCGGCGCCATTTTTGCCTTCGGTTTCGTTCACAGCCGTCCTCCTTTCTGCGGCAATACGCCGGAATCTGTCCGGCGGTTCTGCGCGGTTATCCCTCCTCGGGGTAGAGGAGGTCCGCCAGGTAGCGGTAAGCCTCCGCCCAGCGGGCGTTGGGCTTGTATTGGAATAAATCCTTGGGCAGGTAGGTAACCCGCCCCTCCCGGACCGCGTCCAGCGACTGCCAGGTTTCCTCGGCCAGCACGCTGTCCATATAGGCGCGGGCGGCCTCCTCGTTGCCCATGGTTGAGATGAACACATAGTCCGGCTGGTTGGTGAGGACCTCTTCAAAGCTCAGCCCGTCAAGCAGCAGGGGCGCTTTTTCTGCGATGTTGTCGGTCCCCAGCTCCTTGAGCATGACGCAGACGAAGTTGTTTTCCGCCGTTTTTGCCTTGGTGGCGCTGTACTTGGTGCCCGCGCGGACAAACAGGATCTTCGGCCGGGCTTCCGGGTCGGGCAGGGAGGCCAGCAGCCCGTCGATTTCCTGCTTGACCGCGGTGCCGTAGGTTTCGTAGGCTTCGCCGTTGCCGGTGATGTCGGTGCAGACCTTGAGCATCGCCAGGTATTCGTCAACCGTTTCCACATGGAACAGGGCGGCGGGAATCCCTGCCTCGCGCAGGAGGGAGACGGCGTTGACCTGCTCCGCCAGGTCGGCGGTTGCAATCACGAAATCCGGCTGGCTGGCGATCAGCAGCTCGCTGTTGATGGTTTGGCCGTTGCCGCTGTCGACCAGCACCGCGGACTCGCCGGCAAAGCCGCGCTCTACGCTTTCCCCTACGGTAATGGCGATGTCGCCGCCCGCCGTCTTCCACACATCGGCAAAGGAGGAAAAGAGCACAGCGACCGTTTCCGGCTTTTCCGGCAGGGTAACGGTGGCGCCCGAGGCGTCCTCAAAGGAATAATACGGCCCGGTTTCGCCGGAGGGGGCGGAAGCGGCGGGTTCCCCGCCCCGCCCGCAGCCGGGCAGGACGAGGGCGGCCACCGCCAGCACCGCCCATAGGAGCCGGGGGAGGCGCCCTTTCGGCGCCGCTTTTTGTTTTAGCACGTTGCGCCGCCTTTCAGGTGCTTCTGCGCCGCAAGGTTTTCCCCCTTGCGCTGAAGCAGGCCGTCGGAAAGGAGCTGCTCCTGCACCTGGGCAAAGCCCAGCCGCTCCACCGTGTCGGCAAAACGCTCGCCGGTGATCCCCTGCTCGCGGAAGAGCAGGATCGCTTTTTCCACAACAGCCAGGACCTCCTCCTTGCTGGTGAAAATCTTGTCCAGCGCCCGGCCGCGGGCGATCTTCTTGCCCCAGCGGCCGCCGATATACACGCGGTAGCCGTCCACGGCGTCCTCAAACGCCTTGAAGGGGCATTTGCCCAGGCAGCGACCGCAGTTGTTGCAGACGGAGGGATCAATGGCGATTTTGCCGTCCGCCACCTGCGCGGCCTTGACCGGACAAACCTTTTCAATCTGGCAGACCTTGCAGCCGCGGCATTTGTCCATATTCACCTGGATCACGCGCTGGCCGACGATGCCGAGGTCGTTCAGGTCGGGCTTGACGCAGTTGTTGGGGCAGCCGCCCACCGCAATTTTGAACTTATGGGGCAGCTTGACGTCGTGGTAGCCGTGATAGAACCGCTCATGGATCTCCTCGGAAAGGGCGAAGGTGTCGATCAGGCCGTACTGGCAGGTCGTGCCCTTGCAGGAGACGACCGGGCGCACCTTGGAGCCGGTGCCGCCGGTTTCCAGCCCCGCCTGCGCCAGGAATTCGCGCAGCGGCTCAATATTGTCGTAGGGGACGCCCTGGATCTCCATGGTCAAGCGGGTGGTCATGGTCACCTCGCCGCTGCCGAACCGCTCGGCGGCTTCTGCAATGGCGCGGTGCTCGTCCGCCGTGATTTTGCCGTTGCGGGTGATGACGCGGGCGTTGAATTTGTCGGCGGTCTGTTTGTCAAACAGGAAGCCCAGCGCCTTGACCCGGGTGATATCCTCCGGCGACACAGCGGACGCCCCTTTGACCCGGACATCGTTGAAGGTGGTGGCGCCCTCAAGCACCACCGTATGGCGGTAGCCGTAATAGCGCAGCCGGTTTTGGAGGAAATAGGCCCGCTTGGCGCGGGAACATACCAGCAGCAGCTTTTCGTCCTTGCCGATGCCGGGGATTTCCCCGTTGACGGAGGACAGGTCGACAAAGGTCGCGCCGCGGATGGCGGGGGCGGGGGCGACGTCGATCACCCGGTAGCCGTCGGCCGCGCCGGCGGCGTATTCCGCCGGGGTCATGCTGACCAGCGCGCCGTCCAGCTTGTTTTCGAGGATATACACCGCCTGTACGAAGGGGTGGATTGCGGTTGAGAAGGGCGGGGCGTAGGCGTAATCGGCGTTTTCAAAGTCTGCAAGCGTGGCGCCCATGTTCAGGCCGGTTACGGCGATGTCAACCATCTTGTCCACCGCGCCGGGCCCCAGGACCTGGATGCCCAGCAGCCGGCGGGATTCCCGGTCGGCGATCAGCTTGGTGATGAAGAACGCGGCGTCGGGGTAATAGTGGGCCTTATCGTCGGTTACGGCCAGGACGGTGGCGGCGTCGTAACCCGCCTGCTTGGCCTGCTCCTCGGTCAGGCCGGTGCGCCCGCAGTTTAAGCCGGGCAGCTTGACCACGCCGGTCCCCAGCACGCCGGGATAGGCCTTGTCCTTGCCGGCAAGCACCTGCGCCAGGGTCCGGCCCTCTAGGTTCGCGGAGGAGCCCATCGGCGACCACTGCGGCTTGCCGGTCAGCCGGTTGGTGACCAGCGCGCAGTCGCCGGCCGCGTATACGTCGGGCAGGCTGGTCTGCATCTGCGCCCCGGTCACAATCAGGCCGCGCTCCATTGCAAGCCCGCTTCCCTGCAAAAAGGCGGTGTTGGGCCGGATGCCGGCGGAGACGACCACCAGCTCGGCGGGCAGGAGCCCGGTGCTGGTCTTGACCCCGGCGGCCCGTTCCTGGCCGGTGATTTCCTCTGCTTTGGTGCCGGTCAGCACCCGGATCCCGTTTTTGGCCAGGTGCTTTTGGACGTAGCCGGCCATCTCGGGGTCGAGCACGTTGGGCAGGATCTGGGAAGCGACATCAATAACCGTGACCGCGATCCCCAGCCGCTGCAGGTTTTCCGCCGTCTCAAGCCCGATGAAGCCGCCGCCGATGACGACCGCTTTCTTCACGGTATTTTCCTGGGCGAAAGCGCGGATGGCGATGGCGTCGTCCGGGTGCCGCAGGGTAAAGACGCCTGCCCTGTCGATCCCTTCCACCGGAGGCAGTACCGGGGAAGCGCCGGTGGCGATCACCAGGCGGTCGTAAGCATAGGTTTCGGTTTCCCCGGTATCCACGTTGCGGGCGGTCACCGTTTTCTTTTCGCTGTCCAGGGCGGTGGCCTCCCGGCCGACCAGGACGTTTACGCCGGTCAGCGCCGCGTATTTCTGCGGGGTGTTGACAATCAGCTCCTCCCGGCTTTCAATCAGCCCGCCCACATAGTAAGGGAGGCCGCAGCCCGCATAGGAAATGTCTTTATCCTTGGTGATCAGGGTGACTTGGATGCTCCGGTCCTCCCTCTTGAGCTTGGCGGCGGTTTTGGTGCCGGCGGCGACGCCGCCGATGATCAGGACGTTCATGCGTCTGGCTCCTTTCATGTTTCAGCGTTTATCCCGCGGCTTCATACAGCGGGGGATTGGCGGTGGCAGCAGTTTTCCACGTTCCGGCATTCCGGCTTTAATCCGGTGCAAACCTGGATATCCCCGCCCGCAATGCGGATGCCGCGGCCCTCCGTCAGGGCCTGCGCCAGCTTGCCCCGCACGCTCTCATACATGCGGGCCACCGTGGGGCGGGAGATCTGCATCTTCTTGGCGCATTCCTGCTGGGAGAGGCGTTCGCGGTCGAGCAGGCGGAGCACCTCGTATTCGTCGTAGCCGATGGTAACCGGCGGCAGTGTCCGTTCGGTTCCCCGCCCCGCCGGGTCAAAGGCGGTGACGCGGGGGAGGGAACAGATACAGCGGCATTTGCGTGGTCTGGCCAAGGCAACCAACCTCCTATGGGGATAGGATAACCGAATTGTGAGCATATGTCAATAACAAACCGCGCCGGGCCGCAGAAAATCCGACGCGATCCGCCGCCGGGATGGAGGCAGGGCGCGGACCTTTTGCGCGGGCCGGCCGGGAATGGAGGCGGGCGAGCCTCCCGCCTGGGCTTGCAGGAATAGGGGCGGCGCGCAGAGAAAAAATCCTGCCGGAAGCGGGAAGCCGGCGTTTGGCCGGCGGGTGTTTCCCCATGCAAAAGCCCCGGGAGGGGGCGGCCGTATGCCGCCCCCTCCCGGGGCTGATCGTTTTCCGGCCGCTCCGGCGGGCAAGCCCGTCGAAGGGCTTACTCGGTGTAATATTCAATCGTGCTGATCTTGCCGTCCGTCGCGCGCAGGTTCAGTTCCATCCCGTTCCCCAGGGAATAGGAGACGCCGTTGGTGATTTCCTCCGCCCCGTCGCCGCAGAGGGCTTTGGCCTCGTCCAGCGTCATGCCGACCTTGACCCCTTCGGGGGTGGGATAGGCGGCGTCGCTCACCTCAACGCTGTAGACGATGGATTTGTCGTCCTGCATATAGGTGTAGACGGTGACGCCCGCATAGTAATAAATGTTGTCGGTGCCGTCGTAATGACAGCTGGGCGCCTGTACCACATTTTCCGGCTCGCCGAGGGCGGATTGCATGTCGTTGGTGAACTCCCCGCCGAGCGCCAGGCTCGCCCCGTTGACGGTAATCGCCGAGGACAGGCCCTTTGAGGCGTCTGCGCCGCCGGAGCCGCCGTCCTGGGAATCGCCGCCGCTGCAGGCGCACAGGCCGAGCGCCAGGGACAGCGCCAGCAGGAGGGAAAAGACTACCTTACGCTTTTTCATAGAGACATTCCTTTCTGTTATCCATTCTGTTGATCGGCATAGGGCCGCGGAAGGCTTTGGGAGAGCGGGAGCGGCGCAGGCGGTCAGGCCGCCGTGTATTCCGCATACCCGCCGCCTGCCGGGACGACGACCGAAATCGCCGCGCCGTCGGCAGCCTCCGCCGGCAGATAGGCGGAGAAGCCGCCCGGCCGCACCGCCGTTTCTCCCTCCCCGTCCAGCAGGGCGGATTCGTACACCGGGAAGGCTTCGACATAGCGGGCTTCCCCGTCCTTCTCCAGCTTGAGGTAGACGGGCGCGGCGTCCTGCGCCGCGGCCCCGTCCAGCGCCCCGTACACATGGAGATAGCCGGCGTATTCCCGGGTCTCCACCCGCGCGGAGCCGGCCGCCTGCGGCACGGCGTCCAGCGTCCGGGAGGGCGCGGGCATTGCCGGCGCGGCCGTCAGCAGGTTGCGCAGGTTGCGTTCCACAATTTCAAGCACCACCGTGTCATAGGGGGCTTCCTCGAGCTCGTACAGAGTATAGGGGACGGCGCGGGAGAATTTCGCGCTGCCGTATTCCTGCGCCAGGAAGGGCAGCAGGGCGTTGGCAAAGGAGTCGCGGAAGATCAGCAGGCTGCCCTCTCCCTCCGGGTTCTCCGTGGTGATGAGCAGGTCCTCCTCGCTGTGGAAATTCGAGGTATAGGCATACGTCCAGCCCACCTCAAAGACCGCCTGCCGGTCCTTATAGCCCAGCGAGGGGAAGATCATGGCATCCAAATCGCCGTCCCAGGTGCGCTCCCAATGCCAGGAGGCGCCGGCGTAGGTTTCGTGCTCCCGGCCCGCCGCATCCAGGATGGCGTTGTACCCGCGGAGCGCGCCGAGGTTGTTCCAATGGGAGTCCCGGGCGTGGTAGGCGGTTTCCTCACTGCCCTGGAGGGCGCCGAGCAGGTCGGCAAAATACGGCCGGCCGTCCAGCGTCTCGGTCAGCCGCTGGAGGTTGGTGGCCTCCTGGGTGCGCCGGTAGTAGTCCGGCATATAGCCGGGGTAGACGGTGTTTTTATTCGGGGCGACGGCGAAGACGAACCGGCCGCCCTTGCCCGTCACATATTCGTCCATCAGGTCAACGACGGCGGCCAGGCGGGCGATGTCCCCGTCCGTCAGGCGGTTCAGGCCGAGGTAGTCGTCCGCCGTCTCCGAAAAATACAGCCAATCGTCCTTGCCCACGATCACCTGGTCCTCGTCCGAGGTGGCGAATACCTCCGCTTTCAGGACGTTGTTGGCCGTAATCAGCTCCGACCGGAAGCAGAAATGCTCGGTGATCCAGGTGTCCAGCTCCGAGGCAAAGGAGAGGTTCAGCGCCCCGTCTTCAATCAGGGAGGGGAATTCGGAGAGGTCCCGCTTTTCCGCCGACTCGCTCTCCCCGAACAGCGGGGTCAGCACCAAGGGGGAGGCGCAAACGAGGACCAGAAGCAGGACGTACGCCCGTTTGAAAAATTTCCGCATAGCTCGCCGCCCTCCTTAAAACCGGAAATAGATAAAGGGGTTGTAGGTGTCCGCCGCCAGGGAGAGGATGCACAGCGCGAACAGCGCCGCCGACAGGCCATAGCTGACGGCGGTATAAACCGCCTCGCCCCTGCCGCTGCGGCACAGCCGGCTTTCTATGGCGGGGCACACCGGGAAGGAGGTCACGCAGGCGACGGCCGCCACGCAGAGGAACCACGGCGTCAGGTAGGTGACTGCCTGGGCCATATCGGCGGCGGAGCCCGGCCCGCCGGTGAACATCGCGCCGAGGTATTGCACCGCCTGGGTCATGGTGTCGGCCCGGAAGACCGTGAAGCCGACCAGCACCACCAGCAGGGTGTAGACACGCACAAGAAGCCGCCCCGCCGGATGCTTTGCCGCCCGCTTGACCGGCAGAATGCCGGCGCTTTCAAGGATGAGGAACAGGCCGTGGAACAGCCCCCAGACCAGGAAGGTCACGTTGGCTCCGTGCCATAAGCCGGTGCAGGAAAACACGATCAGCTGGTTGAGGTAGGTGCGCGCCCTGCCCTTGCGGTTGCCGCCCAGCGGGATATACAGGTACTCCTTGAACCAGGTGGACAGGGAGATGTGCCATTTCCGCCAGAAGTCCTTGATGCCGACCGCGGCGTAGGGGTAGCGGAAATTTTCCTTGAAGTCGAAGCCGAACAGCTTGCCCAAGCCGATCGCCATGTCGCTGTAGCCGCTGAAATCGAAGTAGATCTGCAGCATATAGGCCACCGCTCCCAGCCAGGCGGCCGGAGCGGTCAGGCTGCCGGCGGGCAGGCCGAACGCGTAATCCGCCGCCACCGCCATGACGTTGGCGATCAGCACCTTTTTGGCCAGGCCGTACAAAAAGCGCCGGAACCCGTGGGCGCAGCCGTCAAAGGAGAGGGTGCGCCGCTCCAGCTGGTCCTTGATGTCGTGGTATTTGACGATGGGGCCGGCGATGAGCTGGGGGAAGAAGGAGATATACAGCAGCAGCCGGAAGAAGCTTTTCTGCAGGCTGGATTTGTCCCGGTACACGTCAATGACGTAGGACAGCGTCTGGAAGGTGAAGAAGGAGATGCCGATGGGCAGCCGGATGGCGGGGACGGGCAAGGACAGGCGCAGCAGGGCGTTGACCGATTCCACCAGGAAGCCGCTGTACTTGAACACCACCAGAAGCCCGATGTTCAAAACGATCGCCGCGGCGGCGACCGCTTTGCGCCCGGTCTCCCGGCTTCCCAGCGCCAGGGCCAGCAGCCAGTTGAAAAACACCGACGCGAGCAGCAGCAGGATATACACCGGCTCCCCCCACGCGTAAAAGACCAGGCTGGCCAGGATCAGCAGGGCGTTGCGGAATTTTGCGTGGGGGACGGCGACGTAAAGCAGGAACGTCACCGGGAAAAACAGGAACAAAAAGCTCAATGAACTAAAAACCATATGTGTCAAAATCCCCTACTATCTTGGAATCACGCCCGTGTTAATCCGGCGCGCGGCTGAGACAGTCGTCAATATAAAAAACCTCGGTGGTATAATGGCTGCCGATGGCCTGCTTGGCCTCCAGGTCATTGAAATGCCACCATTCGGAGGCCAGGGGGGACATGCCGGCGCCGGTGCAGTATTTCTGGAGCCGCAGCGCATCCTCGGTCATGGTGTCGGCCGGGTCCACGCTTTTCCACGCGGTGGGCGAGTAGGAATCCACCGCCCGCTTCAGGCAGACGGCCAGGGAACTCAGCTCGTGCATCGGGGTGGGCATCTCGCAGGGGGCGTAGCCGGTGACCACCGCGTACCGGTACCCGCCGGAGAGGCGGTATTCCATCCGGGTGACCCGGGCCAGGCTCACGTCCATGGCGCAGCCGATCTGGTGGGTGGACAGCCGGCTGGCGATGAACCACCCGATCCCCCAGGGGCTTTTGTCGATGTTGGCCCGCACCTCGGCGTCCTCCCGGTACAGCGCCTTGAGCTTGTCCGCCACCTCAAGCTGGACGTCGTAGGGGCGGAAGGTCTCGTTGATGACCAGGGTGTAGCCGTCGGCCAGGGCCGCCTGCTGGGCGGCGTAGATCTTTTTGACCATGATGGAATTGGCCGCCACCACGTATTGCTCCTGCCCGAGCCGTTCGTTCGGGCGCTTGGAGTCGTACAGCTTTTCCCCCGTGATGCCGGGGATGTCCTTGCCGGAGGAAACAAAAATCGAGGAATAGGCGTTGGTATTGTCAAAGACGATCGAAGGGATCACGTCGGGGATGTTGAGGTAGCAGTAGGTGCTGTCCACCCAGCCGGTCCATTCCCCCTCCCGGGTGACCCGCCACCAGCGCCCGTCCATCTCCTCAAGGATGGTGAACGCGTCCCCGGGCACGAGGGAGGCGACCGTCCCTCCCGCCCCGTCCGGCGCGGCGGTCACCGCCATGGCCACCGAGGCAAAGCCGGTCGCGCCCTGGAGCGGGAGCTCAAACTCCTCCGCCGTCTGCCCGATCAGGTCGCTGTTGTCATAGGATATGCCGGTTTCGGGGTCAACATACGCCGTGGTCGGCGCTGTGGTCGCCGCGGTGGTGGACGTTGTCGTCGACGGCGCGGTAGAGACGGCGCTTTCCAGTTCCGAGCCGCCTGGATGACAGCCGGGCAGCAGCATTACCGCCGGCAGCAGGAGCGCGGCGGCCGCCCTCCCGGCCTTAAAAAAACGCTGCCGAAGGGGTGGGAATTTCCAAAAAAACCGTCTCATAGCGATGAGCCATCTCCTTTACGGCGCCCGGGAGGGGGCGCCGCTGCGCGCCAAGACAAGGGGCCGGGATGCCCGGAAGCGGGCCGTTTTACCCCGGATAGGCGCTCTTGTCCCATTCGTACCCCTTGGCCTCAAGCTCCGCCGCGGTCAGCTTGGCGGACTGGGTGTACAGGGAATCGACGTAATACCAGCCCCCGTCAAAGTAGGCCAGGATCCAGCAATGGTAATCCCCGGGCTGCCAGCCCTTGCCGGTGACGTAATACACGTCGTAGCCCGCCCGTTCAAACAGCAGGTAGGTCAGCGAAGCGAAATTGTAGCAGCTTCCCGTCCCGTGGTCCAGCATGTACTGGGCGTTTTCCTCAATCGAAGCCTCCGGCGCATATTTATAGGTATAATGGTCGTGTACATAGTTATAGATTTCCCGCGGGGTGCTTCCATAGGTGGCCAGGATGTTGTCCAGCGCGGCCCCCAGCGAATCGGAAACCGAGGAATCCGGCTGGGCGGGCGGACGGGTCGAGGAGGTCGTCTCGGAAGGCCAGCCTGCCGCGATCCCTTCGTCGTCTATGACCACGCCGTCGACGATCGTGCCGCGGGCGAGCGTGCCGTCCTGGCGGAAATAATAGATTTTTCCGTCAATCTCCTGCCAGCCGTAGAAGGACCGGCCGGTTTCAAAGTCATAGTAATACCGCCCGCCGGTGTTCGGGCTGTCGTACCATCCGACGAACATGGTGCCGTCCGCGTTGATGTAGCGGGTGACGCCGTCAATGGCCTGGGTGCCTTTGGAAAGGACGCCGCCTGAAAAATGGTACCGGACATTGTCAATGGTAACCCAGCCGTCTAGGAGGGAGCCGTCGTCCTGGAAGGTGTATTCGGTGCCGGCAATGGTTTGCACGCCGGTGTAGGGGTTCCCGGCGTCGTCCACGTAATAGGCCTTTTCCCCCTCCACAATCCAGTGCCCGCTGACCCCCTGCGGGGCGGTGGTCGGCGCCGTCGTGCTTCCGGCGGTGGTGCTGGGAGCGGTGGTGCCGCCGCTTTCCCCGCCGGCGGGTTTTTCCGCGCCGGGCTGTGTGAGCAGGACCACCAGCACGGCGATCCCCACGATCAGCAGGACGGCGATGCCGGCGAACAGCAGGCGCGCCGGGCGGCCCTTGATGGCGGCGTGCCGGCCCCGGGCGTTTCTCGTTTTGCTCTGTCGTTTCGGTTCCTTCATATTGAAATCGTCCAGACCTTTCGTATCCATATCGTTTCTATATTACTATAGCGTCCCGCTTTTTTCAACTTTTTTATCGGCGGTATCCGGCGCGTTCCCCGTGCCGCCCCGGGCCGCGGCGCGGCGGGAATCCGCGGCTTTCTCCAGTATATACCGCCGCCCCGGCGGAAAGCTTAAGGTGCGGTAAAGATCCCCCTATTTTTTCCTTAATAAGCGCCCAGGAATACGGGAAAGCCGGCCTCATCCGCTTGCCCTCCTCCGGGATGGCGGGAGGAGGAGAAGCGGGCCGTCTTGCGCCTTTGCCCCCTTTTCCTGCCTGCCCGGGCGTTTATCGGCTTATTTTTCCCTGCTTCCGGCGGTTTATCCGCGGCCCCAGCGGGAGGGGCGGGGCATCCGGGCGGCATGGGGCGGGCCGCCGGCGTTTGGCCGCGGTATGCCGCGCGGGCGCTCCGCCCTTAGCGGAGGAAGAGGGAGCGCGCCGCTTGAAATCGGCGGCCCGCTATACTATAATGATGCCAAAGGCAGGAAAAGCCGCCGGCTCTGCCGATGGGGCTTCCCGCCGCTGAAAAAGCCTGGAAGGAGAAACGGCATGGGTGTAAAAACGGAGCTATGGGGTAAAATCGGGCAGACGGATATCCGGCGCTTCTGGCTGGAGAGCGGGGCGCTGCGAGCGGCTGTCCTGACGTATGGGGCGACGCTGCAGGCCCTGGAATACGCGGGAAGGGACTGCGTCCTGGGCTATGATACGCTGGAGGGCTACCTCTCCGGCGGCTCGTATCAGGGCGCGGCCGTCGGCCGCTATGCCAACCGGATCGCCGACGGGCGGTTCACGCTGAACGGGACAACTTACGACGTGGGGCGCAACGAGAACGGCGTGGGGCACCTCCACGGCGGGCAGGCCGGCTTTGACAAGAGGGTTTGGCAGGCGGAGGTGCTGGACGACGGCGACCAGCCCGCCGTGCGGTTTTCCCGGGTGTCCCCCGACGGGGAGGAGGGGTATCCCGGCAATCTGACGGTTTCGCTGACCTACCGGATCGTCGGCGGCAATACCCTGCAGCTGTCCTATACGGCGCAGAGCGACCGGGACACCGTGGTCAACCTCACCAACCACGCCTACTTCAACCTGGACGGACAGGACGGGGGGGACGTGCTGGGTACCCAGCTGCAGATCTTTGCAGACGCCTTTACGCCGGTGGACGCCCGCTTGATCCCGACCGGGGAACTGCGCCCTGTGCAAGGGACGCCCTTTGACTTCCGGCAGCCCAAGGCGATCGGCCGGGACATCGCCGCGCAGGACGAGCAGCTCCGCCTGGGCCAGGGCTACGACCACAATTTTGTGCTGGGGATGGACCGGGGCCGCCGGCACGCGGTTTGTGCCTATTCCCCTAAAAGCGGCATCCGGCTGGACTGCTTTACCGACCTGCCGGGGATCCAGGTCTACACCGCCAATGTGCTTGACGAGCCGGGCGGCAAGGGAGGGCGCCCATTGCAGAAGCGCCATGCGTTCTGCCTGGAAACCCAGTTCTTCCCCGACAGCCCGAACCAGCCGTCCTTCCCCTCCCCGGTCCTGCGGGCCGGCGAAACCTACGCCTCTGTCACAGAATACCGGTTCAGCCGGTAAAGAAGGGAGACGCCGCGCAGGGCGGGGCGTCTCCCTAAGCAAAGGCCCGAACGGATGGCATTCGGTTCGGGCCTTTGCCGTCCGCCGGGGCGGGAGGCCCGGAAAAGGGGGCCTTACCGGCGCCAGGTCATGACCCACTCCTTTTCCCCCGTGTCCCCGTCGATCCCTTCGGAGGCGACGGCAAAGCCCTCCCGCTGGTAAAAGCGCAGAGCGCGCACATTTTTTTGGTAGACGTGTAAAGCCAGGCTCTGCCGTACCCCCTTCGCCGCATCCAGCAGCTGCTTGCCAATCCCCTGGGAGCGGGCGCCGTCCCGGACAAAAATCCCGGCGATATCGCCGCCCATCAGCCCGATAAAGCCGAGGATTTCGTTTGACGCGGCGTCTTCGTATACATAAAGCTCCGCTTGGGGAAGCATCTCCTTGACCGCGTCGTAATGCTCTGCCCAATATTCGGCCGGCAGGAAGGAATGGGCTTCTATATTCGCATTCAGCCATAGCTCCATGATGGCAAGGGTATCCCCTTGACGGCTTTTCCGTATCAAACGCAACACCTCGGCGGATGGATTTTCCTTTGTATTATACAATCAAACGGGCGGCGGGGGCAAGAGGCGGCGCCGGAGCCCGGCTTCTGTACCGTGGCAAGCCGCGCGCTTTGCCCGCCCGTAAAGCGGATCGCCTTTTCAGCGGCTGGCTGGGCGGGGCGGCTTGGCCGCGGCCCCGGAGGATGAGATAAGTAAGGAGGAAACCAGATGGATGCTTGGCGCTGGGTGCGGCGGCTCGCGGAGGAGCTGCGGGAGGAATTTGGGGAAAGGCTTCTTTTTGTGGGGCTGCAGGGGAGCCGCCTGCGCGGGGAGGAAAGGCCGGACAGCGACATTGATGTAATGACGGTGCTCGATACGCTTTCCGCCGCCGACCTGGAACGCGTCCGCCTGCGCATCCGGCGGATGCCCGAGGCGGAAAAGGCCTGCGGCTTTATTTGCGGCCGGGAGGAGCTGCGCGGCTGGCCCGCGCACGAGAGCTTTGCCGTGGCCAAGGGGACGGCCCCGGTGTACGGTACGCTTAAGGGGCTGCTGCCGCCCTGCACGCGGCAGGATATTGCCGCGGGGGTGTTGATCGGGGCATCCGGCCTCTACCACGCGGTCGGGCACCTTTGCCTGTACGGCGGCCCGGATCGGGCGGAAATGCTTTACGAACAGTATAAATTCGCCTTTTTTCTACTGCAAAGCCTATATTTTTTGCGGACAGGGACGTATATCGCCACCCGGAAAGAGCTCCTTCCCCTTTTGGAAGGGGAGGAGCGCCGGATCCTGGAAACCGGGATGGCCTGGGAGCGTTCGGCCCCCGAGCGGCAGCGGGAGCCTTCGGCGTATTTTGACCTGCTGCTGCAATGGAGCGGCCGCCTCCTGGCCGAGGGGATAGAGGGGATACCGGAGGAAGGGGGCGCGGCCTGATGTGGGGCGCCATCCTGGGGGATATCGTGGGCTCCGCCTATGAGCGGCCGGGCGCCGCCCTAGGCGGGGACGGCCTGGATTTCCCCTTGTTTACGCCGGAGAGCCGCTTTACCGACGATACCGTCCTCACTGTGGCGACGGCGGACGCGCTGCTGCGTCGGGAAGGGAGAATGGCAGAGGGAGCGGCAAAGACCGATGGGCCGGAAGAGGCGGAAAGGGCGGCATCGCCGCCGCCCAAGCCGGCGGGCCATGCCGCGGAACCGGTGCCCTCCCCGCGGCCGGCCTCCGGCGCGCCGGAGGGCACCCCGCCGTCCCTGATGCCCGCTCCGGCCGATGCGGCAGAGCAGTATGCCAAAATATACAAACAGTATTATTTCCGCTATCCATACGCAGGGTATGGGGAACTTTTCCGTGTATGGTGCCTGATGCCGGGCCTTGTGGCGCAGGAAAGCTATGGAAACGGCGGGGCGATGCGCGTCTGCCCGATCGGCTATGCCGCTGCCACGGCGGAGCAGGCGATGGAAGAGGCGGCCCTGAGCTGCCGGTACACCCACCGGCATCCCGAGGGGACAGCCGGCGCGCAGGCTGTGGCGCTGGCGGTGTTCCTGGCCAGGGAGGGCTGTTCCAAGGCGGAGCTTGCCGCCCGGCTGAGCCGCCGGTTTGGCTACGACCTTTCCCGCCCCCTCCGGGACATCCGGCCCGGCTTCGCCTTTGACGCCCGGGCTGCCTATACGGTGCCGCCGGCCCTGCGCGCCTTCCTGGAATCGGACGATGTGGAGAGCGCGATCCGGCTGGCGGTATCCCTGGGCGGGGACAGCGACACCCTGGCCTGCATGGCGGGCGGGGTGGCCGAGGCCTATTACGGGCCGCTTCCCGTTTCCCTGCGGCAGCAGACGGCGGCCCGGCTGGACGCGCCCCTGCGCGCCGTCGCGGAGGCTTTTTCCGCCCGCTTCCTGCCTCCGGCAGGGGTACGGGACGGGAAGTGAGGGGCGGCGCGGCCCAAGGAGGGCCGGGGAAGGACGGGACGAAACCAAAAGCGCAGAAAAGCGTAGAAAAGGGTAGAAAAGGGCCGCCCAATCGGGCGGCCCTTTTTGCCGTGTCCGGGTGAACGGGATGGGTTCCGCGCGCTGGAAAGGCGGCGTTCAGGCGTAATACTGGGCCTGGGCCTGCCACATCGCGGCGTATTCGCCGCCCTTGGCCACCAGCTCGTCGTGGGCGCCGTATTCCGCCACCCGGCCGTCCACAAAGACGGCGATCCGCTCGCTGAACCGGCAGGAGGAAAGGCGGTGGGAGATATACACCGCGGTTTTCCCCCCGATCAGGGAGTCGAAATGGGTGTAGATCTCGTATTCCGCCAGGGGGTCGAGGGCGGCGGTCGGCTCGTCGAGGATGGCGACGGGCGCATCCTTGTAAATGGCGCGGGCCAGGGCGATCTTCTGCCCCTCGCCGCCCGAGAATTGGCAGCCGTCGTCGTCAAAATAGCGGTATACCGTGGTGTGGACGCCTTTGGGGAGCGTCGCCAGCTTTTCCCCGAAGCCGGCCTTCTCCAGCGCCTTGACGACGGGGCCCTCCGGCGGGTTCTCCCGCCCGGCCAGGTTGACGTCCAGCGGATAGCTCAGGAGCATGAAGTCCTGGAACACTACCGAAAACAGCCGGCGGTAGGCTTCCTCGTCGTAGTCCCAGACGTCCCTGCCGTCCAGGAGGATCTGCCCCTCGGTGGGGTGGTAGAGGCGGGTCAGCAGCTTGATAAAGGTGGTTTTGCCCGCGCCGTTCCGCCCGACCACCGAGAGCCGCCGCCCCGCCTCCAGCGTCAGGGAGACATGGCGCAGGGCGTAGCTTTCCGACCCGGGGTAGCGGAAGGAGACGTCCCGGAACTCGAAGACGTGGGGGACGCCGGGATCCGCCGGCAGGGAGCCGGAGACGGCCGCCGCCGGGTATTCCAAGAAGATTTTGCATTCGTTCATGAAGTCGGCGTTGCGCACCAGGTTGATGACCTCCCGGATGATGGCGGAGAGGCTGTCGACAAAGCTGTTGGCGGAGTTCAGCAGCGCGGTGGCCTGCCCCACCGTGAGGGAGCCGGCCAGCAGGCTCAGCCCCAGGGTGACGTACAGCACCACCTGCTGGAGGACGTTGAGCCCGTTGGTCGCCGCTTCGTACCGGCTGCCGGTTTTGATCCGCTTGTTTTCCTGCTCCCAGTCCTCCTGGATGTATTGGTCCACCCGGCCCATCAGCATATCCTGCGCACCGTACAGCCGCAGGTCCTTGCCGAAGCGGAAATCCTTGAGCAGGCTGAAGTAATAGCCGAAAAGGCGGTTGACGCCGACCAGCTCCTTGCGGTAACGGGCGTCCAGCTTTTGGGAGCGGGAGACCAGGAAGGTGTTGAGCGCCAGGATGGCCAGCAGCGCCAGGATCAGCCAGGGGGACAGGGAGCCCAGGATGGCCAGCGTCCCCGCCAGGGTGAGCAGCCCCGACAGGATGGCGGACAGGTTGCCCGTGATGCCGGCGATCCCGCCGGAATACCAGCTCATGCCGGTTTTCGCCTTCTGCATCTGGGTCAGGACCTCCGCGTTTTCGGTGTAGGCGAAATCCATGGTCATCGCCTTGTCACCGATCAGGCGGTCAAAGCCGGTTTCCATCCGCAGGTTGGCCCGGTTGAGGAAGTAGGAGAGCACCTGCTTGGCCGCTTCGGCCAGCAGGCCCAGCAGCACCATCGCCGCCACCAGCCAGGCCAGCGTATCCAGCCGCTGCGCGCCCATCAGCTCGTCGATGATCGCGGCCGGGAACAGGATGCCGATAAAGGGGACGGCGCCGTTCAGGGCGGCGTTCAGCAGGGCGAGGAAGAAATAGCTTTTCTGGATTCCCCACGCCCGGCGCAGGAAGAAGGAGAGGACGGGCAGGGCGGTTTTCAGGGTGATCTCCTGCTTTTGGCCCTCCTTCGCGCCGGCTTTCCCGGCGCTTTTGTTTGCTTTGGCTTTCATCCCGCCGGCACCTCCGTTTCCTTGCGATAGTATTTCGCCTGGGTCTCAAACAGCTCGGCGTAGCGGGTGGACCGCGCCATCAGGCTGTCGTGGGTTCCCTCCTCGATCACCCGGCCGCCCTCAAGCACCGCGATCCGGTCGCAGAAGCGGGTGCTCGCCAGCCGGTGGGAGATATACAGCGCGGTCTTGCCCTGCGTCATCCCGTCGAACTGCTGGTACAGCCGTTCCTCCGCCAGGGAATCCAGCGCGGCGGTCGGCTCGTCGAGCAGGATGCAGGGGGCGTCCTTGTAAAGCGCGCGGGCCAGGGCCAGCTTGGCGCTCTCCCCGCCCGAAAGCTCCACGCCGTCCTCCTTGACGACCTTGAGCAGGCTGTGGTCGATCCCGCCGGGGAGGGCGGCGATCTTTTCCCAGAGCCCGGCGGTTTGCAGGCTGCGCTCCACCCGGGGTCGGTCGATCTCCGCCGGCTCCTTCATCCCCACGTTTTCCGCCACGGTAAAGGCGAAAAGCTGGATCTCCTGGAACACGGGGGCGAACAGGCGGAAATAGTCGGCGCGGCGGTAATCCCGCACGTTTTTCCCGTTGAGCAGGATTTCCCCCTCGTCCGGCTCGTACAGCCGGGTCAGGAGCTTTAGGAAGGTGGATTTCCCCGCCCCGTTCAGCCCCACCACCGCCAGCCGTTCGCCGGGGCGGATGGTAAAGCTGACGTCGTGCAGCGCGTCCTGGTCCTGCCCGGGATAGCGGAAGGTGACGTGGCGGAACTCAAAGCAGAGGGGCTCGTGCAGCAGGGCGTCCGGCACCGGCTCCCCGCCGTCGGGGATGTCCGGCAGGTCGAGGAATTCGCGGTAGTCGGCGACGACCTCGTTCTGCTGGCGGATGCCGATGAGGTGGTTCATCAGACTGTTCACCGCGTTGATGAAGGTGTGGATGCCGGTGGAATACATCAGGAAATCCCCGATCAGGATCCGCCCTTCAATCACACCGGCGATCAGGAAGACATAAAGCAGGATCTCCTGCAAAAGGGACAGAAAGGCGAAGGCGACCGACGCCCACATCCACAGCCGCCAGATGCGGGACTGCCCGTCCAGCCGCCGGCGCACCTCGGCGTCAAACTGGCCGAGCAGGAAATGCCGCAGGGAAAACAGCCGCACGTCCTTGCCGAACTGGAAGTTGCTCATGGCGTCATTGTTCAGGTACCACAGCTTCCGCCATACGGGGGAGAGGGCGTCGTTTTCCTCCTTGTCCTTCTTCCAGGCTTTCCAGAGGATGATTTGGTTGACCGCGAGCAGCAGCAGGATGGCGAGCACCAGCAGGGGGTTGAGCAGGGCGATGACCGTGCCGGCCGACAGCAGGACCAGCAGGCTGCTCGCGCCCTCCTGGACCCGGTGCATGATCCCCTCAATGCCGACGTTGTTGCTGCCTATCGCCCGGTCGCCCTTCTGGGCCAGGTCGAGCACGTCGGGGTCCTCGAGCTTTTGGTAGTCCATGCGGATGAATTTGGCGCCCGCGCGGGCGATGAAGCGCATCCGGACGGTGACGAAGCGGGTGCCGATGTTCCACCTGGAGATGGAGCCCCAGGCCCGGGCCAGCAGCAGGAGGGCGCCGAACCCGGCGGAGTAGGCGACGACCAGGGCGGCGCTCCCGCCCATCGCCGCCTCGTTGATGATGTATTTGGGCATCAGCACCGGAATGAATTGGATGGCGGCCGCGCACAGGATGTTGAGGGCCAGGTAGGGCAGGAGGCGGGGGTCGTACTCCCGGATGCCGGCCAGCACATACCGGATGTTGCTGAGGTTGGAATACCGCGGCTTCTTTTTCCCTTTTTTCTTTTCTTTCTTTTCCGCATCCTTCTTGGGCGTCCCGGCCTCGTTCCGGGAGCCCGCCTGGGCGCCGGCGCCTTCTCCGGAGACCTTTTTGCCCGCCGGCTGTCCCTCCTCCCCGCCCGAAGCCCTGCCGGGCGCTGGTTCCGGCGCTGGACAGGGGGAGGCGGGCGCTTCCGGAGGCTGAGCCTCGGCAGCCGGCGGGGAAGCCGCGGCTTCCGGCTCCGGCTTCTGCGGGCCGGGGGAGGAGGGTGCCGCTTTGGGGGCCGGGGTTGTTTTTTCGGACATAGATACCACAGCCTTTCGGATCAAAGTAGGGGGTAGGCGGGGCGGGAACCGGGTCCTCCACCGGGACGGAGGGGGCCGCGCGGATGCGGAGGGACCGCGGGAAACGGCCAGGAGAAAGGAAAAAAGCCAAAACTCATGGGATAAAGCACAGGAGAAATGGAAAGAATAATGAAAAAATAGGCTGCTTTAACCATACATCGACAGAGGATCCAAGTCAAGCAACTGTCCATAGAATTTCACAACGGCTGGTAGATCAATTTTGCAACGGTTGGTTGAGCGTGGCTGTTTTGCCTGGAAAAGGCGGGGGATGAGGCGGGAAATAGGCGCGGATCGGCCGCCTCCGGCAGGTCTCCTTTTTCCTTCCCCCGGCCCTGCGGAGGGATACAGCCACTGGCTGCATCCGGGCAAGGCTTGACAGGGAGGGGAAAATCGGGTATAGTCAGTGTACTGAATCATATAAAATCACTAGGATAACTATGAAATGGAGCGATAACTATGAACACGCAGCGGAAAAACCCCGTCGCCAAGAGCCTGGCCGACCTGGTCGGCAACACCCCTCTGCTCGAGCTGGGGAACCTCATGCGCAAGGAGGGGCTGGAGGCGCGGGTGCTGGCCAAGCTGGAATCCTTTAACCCGGCCGGCAGCGTCAAGGACCGGGTTGCCCTTGCGATGATCGACGACGCGGAGGCGTCCGGCCGGCTCAAGCCCGGCGCGGTGATTATCGAGCCGACCAGCGGCAATACCGGCATCGGTCTGGCGGCGGTGGCGGCGGCCCGCGGCTACCGCGTCATCCTGACCATGCCCGAAACCATGAGCGTGGAGCGCCGCAGCCTGCTCAAGGCCTATGGCGCCGAACTGGTCCTGACCCCGGGGCCGGAGGGGATGAAGGGCGCAATCGCGAAGGCAGAGGAGCTCGCCAAGGAGATCCCGGGGTCCTGGATTCCCGGCCAGTTTGACAACCCGGCCAACCCGGCGGCCCACTGCGCGGCCACCGGGCCGGAGATCTGGCGGGATACCGACGGCGCGGTTGACGTTTTCGTCGCGGGGATCGGGACCGGCGGCACCATCACCGGGGTGGGCGAATATCTCAAGCAGCAGAACCCGGCCATCCGGGTGATCGGGGTGGAGCCCAAGGATTCCCCGGTGCTGAGCGGGGGCCCCGCCGGGCCGCACAAGATCCAGGGGATTGGCGCGGGCTTTGTGCCTGCGGTGCTCAACACCGCGGTTTACGATGAGCTCCTCACCGTGTGCAGCGAGGACGCCTTCCGGACGGGGCGGGAGCTGGCGCGCTCCGAAGGGCTGCTGGCGGGGATTTCCTCCGGCGCGGCGCTGTGGGCGGCGCTTGCGGTGGCCCGCCGGCCGGAAAGCGAGGGCAAGACCATCGTCGTCCTGCTGCCCGACACCGGCGACCGTTACCTCTCGACCCCGCTGTTTGAATAACGCGGATAGCTTCCCTCCGCGTATGCGGGATACAGGCGGCCGGCATTGCATTTGCCGGCCGCCTGCGCTATACTGAAAAGAAAGCCGCCGGCCGCCGCCGGCGATATCAGCGGAGGGATGGGTTATGCGGGAGCCGGCAAGGCCAAAGGCGCAGCGGA
>CAJFQI010000034.1 GCA_904419005.1 Candidatus Avimonas faecium
TTCCGGTGCGGCGCAGGCCAGGAAAGTGGGTCGCTCCATCCGCCGGCGGCTGCACAATCCAATGCAGAAAGGGACCTCCCGGCAAATTGTCGGGAGGTTTTCCATTTTCCCGGCCAAAGCTGGGAAGAAACAGGCCGCAAAGCATATGCAGAAAACCGCGGTGGCTGCTGCGAAGGCGGCGGGCCGTCAAGCCGGGAAAGCAGCCGCCAAAGCGACGGCAAAACAGACGGCGCGGGCGGGCCGGGCCGCAGGCCGTGCGGCGTTGGCTATCGGGAAAGGCATTCTCATGCTCCTGTCCTCCTTGCCGGTGGTTGCCGTCACCCTCCTGATCGTGCTGATTGCCGCCGTCGCCGCCTTCTTCGGATTCGGGGGCGGGTCGGATACGGCAGATGTGGCCCCGGTCGTGGAACGCCTGAACGCCGAAATGGCGGACGGCGTTGCGGAGTTAACAGCCGCCCTGCCCGACGGAGCGGTTTACCAGGTGGAGCATACCGGCCCGGCGGATTCCTGGACGGAGGTACTGGCCGCTTATGCTGCGTCGGGATATCCCGACGAAATATACGGCGCTTTTTCCATGACGGACGAGCAGATACAACGGCTGGAAGCTACTTTTTGGGGAATGACCAAGATATCCTCTGCCGCGATATCCACGGAGCAGGGAACGGCCTATGCCGTGACGGTACGGCATCTTTCCGCCGGCGAATGGGCCGCGGCGCAGGGGTGGGAAAGCGGACAAAGAGAATACCTGGATACCCTGCTTGCCGATTTCCGGGAGGAACTGGCCGCGCTGGTTCCTCCCCTCCCTGTTTCCATGCGTCTAAGGCAGTAGGCCGGACAGACTTGTTGACGAATCGTTGCCTTCAGAAGTAGAAATTCCCGCCCTTTCTTCTTTGCGTAGTAATTTTGCATATTCCGCCGTGATGAATAGGAAATATTCTCCTTTTTCCAATGAACTTTTTGCAAATACATCAAGTTTATCATCGGACATCGGTTCATATTTTGCAAGAGTTTTCACTATGTCGAAATGTCGGATAACCCATATTACCGTCTCCTGCATTTGAGGGGGCATTGCTACAAAGGCTCTTTCAAACTCTTCTTTGAGATCCTTATTCATAGTTTTCTCCTTTCCAGCCATTGCGTCTAACAGGTCATGTACATAGTCAAGGGCGAAAAGCCGCACAGTATAACCGTGTGGAAAAAACAGGGAATTTCCCTTTTGCGGGGTTTGCCGGTTATATCGTTCATACAGATATCCCCTGTATAGGTTCTGCCTGCAAAGCGCCGCTTTGATCGTGTACTCCAGCGCCGGCCTTGTTATCCCATACCGATCGGCCACCTGGCAAAGTACGTCGGCTATATCTACAACTTGTCCGGCAATATGGTGTTTGCAAAGGATATGCAACACATCCAGAAAATAGCCATAGCCTTTATGCCTTGGATTGATTTCTGAAAAAAGTACACTGTTCCGAATTGTATCCCGGATTTCTTCGTCATGGAGCCGGATCCCCTTCCAGTATGTAGATTGCGGCTCGTTGGACAGGAGGATTTCCTTGTTTTCTGTGCCGTCAGTGACGGCGTTAATGCATTGGTATACGCCGTTTATATCGTGGCACTCCTGCGCGCGGCCGTCCACCGTACAGTCGAGATATCGGCCGCCGTCAATGTAATGAATGCGGATGCTGTGATTGCTAACACATAATGCTATCTCACCCTGTTGATGCACTCCCATCAAAGGGCGGATAGATTCTTTCAATATGACTTCCATCTTGTATACCCGCCTTATCAATACTGCTGGCGTGGCCCCGGAATCGCTGAGCACTTTCGCCACGGTCTGTACCCGTCGGCTATGGCAGACCGGCCAGGAGCAGAGAAATTCCCGTGCAGAGGGCCGCAAACGCTTTTTTCATAGTGACACCCTTCCTTTTGATTATTTATTTACTTCCCGCCAAATTGTCGGGAAGTTTTTTGCTTATGCGTCGCTATATCGCAGACAAAGCGAAGAATTTCCTCTAGGGAAAAATTCCCGGCGATATGGTAGGCATAAGTATCGTCCGCCCACCAAAGGATATAAACATCGTTGCCGTCGTCATTGGCTTTTCAATATAGATCCTTTCGATGTCCTCCGTGATGGCAACGCGCTCGCTGGCCCCAGCGGCGGCAAAGCTTCGCGCTGTGTTTGTAGACATGTGCTGCGTCGCATTGTAAATGGGAACATGAAATTGCACCTCTTTGTATTATAAATCACTCGTATTGTGTGCTTTTTGGGCAAAAAAATTTGATATATTAAAATCGAATAATTTTAGAAAAGGGGAACGAGAATTTGCGATTAAAAGAATTGAGAAAATCTTGTTCCCTCTCACAACGAGAACTTGGCGACGCTTTGGGATTAAGCAAAAGCAGTATAGGAAATTATGAAAATGGATATAGACAGCCGGATATGGCTACATTGAATTTGCTGGCCGACTATTTTGGGGTGACAGTAGATTATCTGATCGGTCGATCATTACAGCCGTCTTTTGTTGTGACTTCCGAAGAAGAAAAAATGCTTCAGATATATAGGAACTTGCCCGAGGAGAAACGATATTTGCTAATAGATCTTTTTTTAGCGCTTCAAGATTCGTCTAGTCGGTAAATTTTGCATTTCTCATAATTTCCTATTTTTAAGGATATCATTAAATGTCGTCGTGGTCAATTCAAAACATAGAAAAATTCAAAGTTTTATTATATGTATTGCTCATCTTCTGCCCGTTATACTTATAGGGGAAGAAAGTTGGTGAGGATATGGCTGACGACAGGATTTACGATTTTGGTTTACGGCTTAAAGAACTGAGAAGGAGAAAAGGCTTAACTCAAAAGCAGTTGGGCGATAAGCTGGGAGTTACGAAAGACGCCATATCTCATTATGAAAATAATACGCAAACGCCTTCTATTGATAGGCTTACCAAGATGGCCGTGTGTCTAAATACATCGGTAGATTATTTGCTGGGCTTAGAAAACGACCCCGTGGTGAAAATTAGTGGCCTATCTGTAGAAAAACGAAAATTTGTAATGGAATTTATCAAATATCTAATTGATGGCGAAGAATGAGATGAGTGAGATGAGTGGACAAGGGGATGGATCTGTCTTGCCTTTAGCGGGCGTTCGTGATGCAATTCTGGGTACAAGCCGTTGAAAAATTGCAGAACGAAGATATCCAACTCATTATGGGACGAATGACTAAGGCGGTGCTTTATATGGACAATAATGAACTGTTACAGATGATTTTGCATGAATTAAAGGACCTTAAAATAACGACAAATACAACGGGCGACAGATTAGCCGACATGGATGAGCGGCTTAAAAAAATTGAGGATACACAAGGAACTGTTGATGAACGGCTTAAAAGAGTCGAACTTACTCAAGAAAATGTTGTTGCTAAAAACATTCAGTTGCTTATGGAAGCACAAAGAGAAACATATTCTAAAGTCCAGAGTTTGGATGCGTTGGAAGAAAAGGTGGATGATATCCAAACCACCGTCAGCGTCTTGAAAACCCTGACCGTGAAAAAATAATACGACCTCCCGACAATCTGGCGGGAAGATCAAAGAAGATAAAGGGAAGGGGGGCCGTCCATCGGCCCCCCTTCCCTTTATCTTCTTTGATCCCTATTTCGCAGATAATTCGGATTCCCTAAAAGTAAATAACCTGCGGTCATTTCATCATTTTCCCGGCACAGGCGCTGCCGGCATGTTCTGGCTTCGCTATGCGGGCCGGAGTTGGTCGCCTTGGGTTTTACCGCGCCAACAATCCAGGCAAACCCATCCGAAAGCCAAACTGGATTCGTGTAAAGTGCGAATTTGGTTTGGCTGTTTTTCTTCTCCAGCCATTTTTCCGCATTGCCGTTCCCCGCCCTCCGTTTTTGTCCGTCTAAAAACCGACTGACGAAAACGGAGGGCTTTTTATGTTTGTCAACCTGAGAGATTTTTATCCGCAAATCTATACCGCCGACCTCTTTTGCGAATTGCCGGAAGAGATCGTCGCCGCCATAAAGCAATCTATCCGGGAAAACCATGCCTACAACGAGCGCCGCCGCGTCCATCGAGCGTATTACTCCTTATCCAGCATTCCCGAAAAGGAACTGATATTCTTTGTGGCTTCGCCGGAGGAAATCTTTGAGCAGGAATGGATGCGCCGGATGCTGTATACTGCTATCCGGCAGCTCCCGTCCAAACAAGCATCCCGGTTGTATGCCCATTACTTCCTCGGCCTTACCAAATCCGAGATTGCCCGGATGGAAGGGGTAGCCCCCGGCACCGTCAAACAATCCATTGAGCAGGCGCTAAAAAATTTGAAAAAATATTTGCTAGGCACCCTCAAAAACGGCCAATAAATCTGCTTATGGTTAGGAGGGTAAATCTCCTACATATTCCCCCTACGGAACCTTGACAACAGCATATCGCGGGCACAGGATACCTCCCCTGTATCCGGAGCCGTTCGCCAGTACGCCGGGACTGCCCTTTTCGGGCATAGCGGGCAATACGAGGGCGATTGAGGGCGTTGGCAGCGCCCAAGGCCACGAGGGATACAGGGATACAATGGTACTTACGCATAGCCGAGGGGAGGCCCCAGGGTGCGTCCCGGCCGATGGCGGGGAGGTGTAGCTTATGGCGTCGGTCAGCCGCCGACCGTCCTGCGCCCGGAATCGTTCACAATAGTACACAGACGGATAAAAACAGAGGAAGGGAGCGCTGCATGGCGCTTTGCCTGCGGCGCTCCCGTTTAATTATTTTTTGCGATGAATAGCTGAAAAAGGACAGGTCAATACTTACCGTGAAAGGGTGTGATGGATTGCAAACAGACGCCAGAACACAGAGTGAATTTCGCAAGGCGATGCTGACCGCGATGGCGAATATGTACTATCATGCCGGCAAGATGGACCTGTCCCACTATCACGCCATGTTGAATGAGATTGATCGTCGCTATCACAGTACACAGCAGGAGGGAAAGAATCATGCCTTGCAGAGAACAGCGGCGCAGAGAAACCGAAACGTGCAGAGAACGGGTAATTCGCCTAAAACTTTCGGACGCTGATGTTCGGCGGATCAGTGAGCAAGCTGCCAGCGTGGGCTTGACCGTGCCGCAGCTTTTGGAAAACTTCATTGGTGATTTGGTAGGAGGAACTTATAGCAATGGCTCCGACGAACGGTTGCTTGCCAGCCAATGGTTGGAACGCTGCGGATTCGCAATGTATGCAGAAAAGAGTCTCTTGCGGTATACTCTACTTTATAGGGAATTGGATACTCTTTTGAGAATATGGGATGAAAGGGCAAAATTGTGGGATGAAATTACGGGACTAGCAATCAATTCAGCAGGTGCAAATCAAGAGGAAATCATTGCCCTAAAAGAGGAACTGGAATTTTGCGATGAAAGCCTTCAGGAACTATTTATCGCCTACCGCCAGTATTCCCCGCAATGTGACAACATAGAGAAAGAAATGAAAGCGGTTCTCCAATGGCGGGATGAATATCGCAAGCTGCTGGGGGAGAATTCTTCTTCCGCATAGAAAAACCGGCCTCGGAAAAGGCCGGTTTTTCGTTGCCCATAGGTTATACGGCCATACCCACCGTATAAAGGATTTCTGTCTGGTGGTTTAACACCCGGCGGTTATGACGGACGAATCTCGCCGTGCGTTCTGGAAAAATCTTTTTGACCATCTGGCCGCCGATGGAACCGGCCTGCTTAGAGGTCAGGTCGCCGTTGTAGCCCTGCTTCAGGTTCACGCCGACTTCGTTCGCGGCTTCCATCTTGAAGCGGTTCAGGCCCTCGCGGGCTTCGGGGACGAGATTCTTGTTGCTAGCCATGATTTTTCTACACTCCTTAAATGACAAGCGGCTTTGGCCGCCGAAAATTGTATTGCGTTTGCCAGTCCTATTGTTTGCCCGCGGCAAGGGTTTATTACAGGAAACTTGAGGAAGCCAACGCGCTTTTTTAACAAAACAATAGGAACGCGTGACCGGGGCGCGGTCCGGTTTGCCCGCCCCGTTTTTTCATGCGCGCGCAGGCGCTCCATTTTTGGCCTGTGAGGCCGGTCAAGCGAAATGCTCAGCCGGTTTGCGCGATCTGCCGCCCTTCCCGGCTGAGCAGGAAATTTTCGGTATAAATCATTTCGGAAACCGTCAGGAAGGTATAGCCTTCGTCCCCGAGCTTCTGCAAAATTTGGTCCAGGGCTTCGGGCGTGTTTTCCGCCCCAACGTGCAGCAGCACGATGGAGCCCGAAGCCGCCTGCGAAACGACCCGGCGGGCAATCTCCACAGCGGAGGACGCCTGCCGGTCCTGCGCGTTAACATCCCACTGGATGCAGGGGATTTCAAACATTTCCGTTGTCTCCAGCAGCGCGTCGCTGTAATCGCCGTAGGGTGCGCGGAACAGGGTAGGGCGTACCCCGGTAACCGCTTGGATTTTGTCGCTGCACGCGTTGATTTCCCGGATCATCTCGTCCCGCGGCAGGCCGGGCATATGCGGGTAGGTGTCCGAGAGGTTCATGACCTCCTGCCCGGCGTCGTGCAGGGCCTTGGCCGAACTGCCGAACCGCTCCGCCCATTCCCCCGTCACAAAAAAGGTGGCGCGCGCGCCGTGCCGGCCCAGCACCGCGAGGAGCTCCGCGGTGTTGTCCTGCCCGCCGTCCGCGTTGAAGGTGAGGCTCACCACCCGGTTGGAGCGGTCGGTGCAGCAGATGGGGAGCCTGCGCTGGGCGGAGGCAACCGCATTGGCATAGGCGTAGGGGATCGCCGCCGCCGCGACCACCACCAGCACGGCCAGCAGGAAAAGCAGGGCCAGCGCGGCGGCCAGATGCCGTTTGCGCAGCACGGCGTATTTTCCAAGCTTCATATTCCGTCCCTCCCCGCGGGCCCGGCGCCGCCGGGCTGTCCCGTCTACTTATTCGTATGCGGGAGGCCGGTCGCCCATGCCTTTGAGGAGTGAAAAGCGGGGCGGCAACAGCCGCCCCGCTTTTCATAGAGCCATGCCTCGGGAAAGGCAGGGCCGTATTCCGCCGATGCACAAAGGCCTTAACAGCCGCCGCCCGGGCTGCCGTCCGGCCTGTCGTCCACAAACTCGCCGGGGTTATCCCGGATGTAGCTGCGGCAGCCGTCCAGCGGCTGCTCCTGCTTGGCCGCTTCCAGGAAACGCGCCTGCAGGGCGACGGCTTCCTTCTGGCTCAAAGGCCGGGCGGCGGCCTCCCGCAGGACGGCGGCGCACGCCGGCGCGCCGACCAGCTCGCACCCGTCCGCCGCCAGGGAGACAAACTGCCCGGACGGGCTGCCCAGGTAAGCGGCAAGGCCGGCCGATTCCAGCTCATGCACGGTCATCCATACGCTGTATACCGCGCAGCGTCCCCGGGAAAGGACGGGGATGGTTTTGTAGGCGTCCGGCCGCCGTTTATCCAGCTTGGCCAGCAGGTTGGCGGCTACGGCGTCCACCAGCTCCCCGTCCGGGACGGCGTCCAGCAGGGGGCGGGTCATCACCCGGTAGGTTTCCTGAAGCCGGTCGGCGTTTCCCGCCGGGCTCCTCCGCTTGCTTGCCCATAGGTATACGCCGATGATCAAAGCGGCCAGGATCAGGAGAGCCAGGCCGAAAACCGTCCCGTTGTCGGAAAAAAGGGCGGCGCTCAGACAATTCATAGCGTTTCCTCCATTTTCAGCTTTTTCGCTTCCCGGCCGGTGAGGCGCGGGCGGCGGCATTGTCGCCCCCGGTGCGGCGGATTTCCCCTATCGGTGCGGGTTATCCCAGGATCCGGACCGTGAGCGGGTTGGACAGCAGGAAGCCCTGCCGTGTCAGGCGGATGCCCCGCCTGTCTACTGTGACCAGATGGGGGGGCAGCGCCGCCGCCCGCTTCCGATAGGCGGCGGGGATGGGCCGGCCGAATTTTTTCTGGAAGGCGGCTTCGTCCACCCCCTCCGCCAGGCGGAGGCGGAGAAGGAGGTATTCCTCCTCGCCCCCCTCGGCGATGGAGCCGTCGGTTGTGTCATCGGGGCTGCGCTCGGCCTCCGGGCCCTCCCCGGCCAGGAAGCCGGCGAGGTCGCGGGGATAGGCCAGCCGCCGCCCGCCGAGGTAGGAATGGGCGGAGGGGCCGATCCCGAGATAGGGGTCGAGGTTCCAGTATTTGAGGTTGTGCCGGCTGGCGCAGCCGGGCCGGGCGAAATTCGAGATCTCGTACTGCCGGTAGCCCCGCGCTTCCAGCTCTTCGCAGGCCAGCAGGTAAAGGTCGGCGGTCCGGTCATCGTCCGGCAGGCATAGGGAATCCCGCCGGGCGGCGTAGGGGGTGCCTTCTTCGATTTTGAGCAGGTAGGCGGACACATGCTCCGCCCCCAGCCGGGCCGCCTCCCCGACGGAGGCGCGCACCGCCGCTTCCCCTTGGCGCTCGAGCCCCAGCATCAGGTCGAGGGAAAGGTTCCGGATGCCGGCGGCGCGGGCGTCCCGCACCGCCGCTTCCACGTCGGCTGGCATGTGCCGCCGGCCCAGGGAGCGCAGCTCCCCCGGCAGGGCGGACTGCATCCCCAGGGATACCCGGTTCCCGCCCGCCGCGGCAAAGGCGCGGAAGGTTTCGCCCAGCCCGTCGGCGGGGTTGGCCTCCAGGGTGATCTCCGCCCCGTCCAGGCCAAAAAGCCGCCGCGCCGCGCCGAGGATCCGGGCCAGCCGTTCCCCCCCCAGCAGGGAGGGGGT
Organism: Candidatus Avimonas faecium; assembly: GCA_904419005.1. GTDB lineage: Bacteria > Bacillota > Clostridia > Oscillospirales > Acutalibacteraceae > Avimonas > Avimonas faecium. Next base: position 8,701 of record CAJFQI010000034.1, read on the forward strand.
GCCGCCGCCGAAATACAGGGTATCCGCCCTTACGCCGGGAAGCCGGGCGGCCCAGCCCTCCAGCGAGCGGAGGAGGGCGGCGGTGTAAGCGTCCAGGCGCTCCCCGTCCGCCGGCCGGGAGCCGGCAGAGGGCAGGGAATAAAAATCGCAGTAGGGGCATTTGGCCACGCAAAAGGGGACGTGGATGTATAAGCCGATCGGCATGAAAAACGGCCCTCCTTGCCAAGCGCCGGCCGCCCGCCGCCCGCCGGCTCCTTCTATGCTGCATAGGAAAGGCAGGGCCGCTCCGGATGTCTCCGGCAGCCCGGAGAAAGAGGATGAGCCGGCTGCGGGCAGGCCAACGCTCCGTTTAGTCGTCGTCGAGCTTGAGGACGGCCATAAAGGCTTCCTGCGGGACCTCGACGCTCCCGAGCTGCCGCATCCGCTTCTTGCCCTCCTTCTGCTTTTCAAGCAGCTTCTTCTTCCGGGTGATGTCGCCGCCGTAGCACTTGGCCAGTACGTCCTTGCGCATGGCCTTGACCGTCTCCCGGGCGATGATCTTGCCGCCGATCGCCGCCTGGATGGGCACCTCAAACAGCTGGCGGGGGATGTTCTCCTTGAGCTTTTCGCACATCCGGCGGGCGCGGGCGTAGGCGTTGCCTGCAAAAACGATGAAGGAAAGCGCGTCCACAGGCTCCCCGTTGAGCAGGATATCGAGCTTGACCAGCTCGGAGGGGACGTAGCCCTTGAGCTCGTAATCAAAGCTCGCATACCCCTTGGTGCGGGATTTGAGCGCGTCAAAGAAATCGTAAACAATCTCGTTGAGGGGCATCTCGTAGTGGATGTCCACCCGGGTGGTATCGAGGTACTTCATGTCCTTGAACACCCCGCGCCGCTGCTGGCACAGCTCCATAATGTTTCCCACATAGTCGTTGGGGGACAGGATGTGCGCGTCGGCGATCGGCTCCTCCGCCTTGGCGATGGTGCCGGGATCGGGGTAGTTGGTGGGGTTGTCAATCAGGAGCACCGTGCCGTCGGTCAGGGTGATGCGGTAGATGACGCTCGGCGCGGTGGTAATCAGGTCAAGGTCGTATTCCCTCTCCAGCCGCTCCTGGATGATCTCCATATGCAGCAGCCCCAGGAAGCCGCAGCGGAACCCGAAGCCGAGGGCCACCGAGGTTTCGGGCTCATAGGTCAGGGACGCGTCGTTGAGCTGGAGGCGTTCAAGCGCCTCCCGCAGGTCCTGGTAATGCGCGCCGTCGGCGGGGAAGATGCCGCAGAACACCATGGGGTTGACCTTGCGGTAGCCGGGCAGCGGCTCCGCCGCCGGGCGGGAGGCCAAGGTAATGGTGTCGCCCACCCGCGCGTCCCCCACCGTCTTGATCGAAGCGGCGAGGTAGCCGACCTCCCCGGCCCGCAGCCCCTGGTTCGGCTCCAGCCGGCCGGGGCGCATGACGCCGGTTTCGACCACGTCGAATTCGGCGCCGGTGGCCATCATCCGGATCCGGTCGCCCGGCTTGACCTGGCCGGACATGACCCGGAAATAGACGATGACGCCCTTGTAGCTGTCGTAGTAGCTGTCAAAGATCAGGGCGCGCAGGGGGGTATCGTCCTCCCCGGCGGGGGGCGGGATCTGATGGACGACCGCCTCAAGTACCGCGTCAATATTGATCCCCTGCTTGGCGGAGATCGCCGGCGCTTCGGAGGCGTCAATGCCGATGATGTCCTCGATTTCCTGGCGCACCTCCTCCGGCCGGGCGGAGGGCAGGTCGATCTTGTTGATGACCGGCACGATCTCCAGCCCGTGGTCGACCGCCAGATAGGTGTTGGCCAGCGTCTGCGCCTCAATCCCCTGGGAGGCGTCGACCACCAGGACCGCCCCTTCGCACGCGGCCAGAGAGCGGGAGACCTCGTAGTTGAAGTCCACATGACCGGGGGTGTCGATCAGGTTGAACAGGTAGTCCTCCCCGTCCTGTGCCCGGTAGGTCATCGTGACGGCGTGGGCTTTGATGGTGATGCCGCGCTCCCGCTCAAGGTCCATGCTGTCAAGCAGCTGGTCCTCCATGTCGCGCTGGGCGACGGTCTGGGTTTTTTCCAGCAGGCGGTCGGCCAGGGTGGATTTCCCGTGGTCAATATGGGCGATAATGCAAAAATTCCGGATATGGCTGCGGGGTACGTTCAATCAAAACACCTCGTCATTCTGCGGGGCAGGACCGGCCCGGCGCAAAGGTTGCGTGGATTATGGCAGACGCAGATTATGTATGGTAATTAATTTATTATAGCATATCCGCCGCGGGAATTACAACCGTTAGCCGCCGGACGGGCCCCGCCCGGCATCCCTTCTCCCGCCGCGGGGAGGGCACGGGCCCGGCATCTCCCAGGCTGTTCCGGAAGATTGCAGAACTGTAACCGTTGGGTCATTAGTTATCAAAACTGTCACCGGATTGTAATGGTCCTGTAATTGCCTTTTTCCTTTCATCGAATATACTAGAGTTAGAGATCAATAAAGATCAAAAAGCGGCGTAAAGGAGCGATCAAGCATGAAAAAACGCAGTTTATGGATTTTGGCGGTCAGCCTTTTGACATCCTGCGCCCTGCTGGCGGGCTGTTCCGGCGGCGGGGGAGAATCCTCAGCCACCCCGACCGACCCGCCCGGCAGCACGGCGGGCTCAGAGACGACCGTACCTCCGGAGGAGCCGGAGACCACCGCGCCGCAAGAGGACCCCACAACCACCGCGCCGGAGGAAACGCCCACCACCGAGCCGCAGGAGACCCCGACAACCACCACGCCGGAGACGCCGGCGACGGAGCCCCAGACCGAGCCGACCGATCCGGACGGCGGGGAGGAACCGGCGGGAGCGGCTGCGGAAGCGGCGGAGATCGCCAAGCAGCAGCTCGGCAAGCCCTACCGGTACGGCGCGGCCGGGCCGGAGGAATTTGACAATTCCGGCCTGCTGTATTACTGCTACGGGCAGGCGGGCATCGGGGTGCCCCGCCGCACCGGCGACATCTACCGCCAAGGGACGGCGGTAGAGAAGGCCGACCTCCAGCCCGGGGACGCGGTGTTCTTCTGGAACGAGAACGAGGGCAACCCGGAGTTCGCCGCGATCTACGTCGGGGACGGCATCTGCATCGCCGCCCGGCAGGAGGGGACGCCGGTATCCGAGCTGGATATGAACCTGCCCTATTTTGAACAGCATTACACCGGCGCTCGCCGGTACAGCGGGGCCGCTTCCACACCGGAAGCGGCCGTCGCCTTGTATGCGCGCTTTCTGCGGGAGGGCAATAGCGCGGGGATGCGCCGCCTCCTGACGCCGGAATATCTGGCGAAGCATCCGGACGCGGAATGGTCCCCCGTCCCCTTGACGGACGTGCGGATTGGGACGTATGACGCCGAGTATCCGGTTGCCCGCACGCTGTACACCCTGAAATTTCAGATTACCGACGACAGCATTATTACCCAATCGGGGGATGGACGCGCCTACTTTTTCCTGGAGGTGGTCCCGTCGGGCGACGGCTACCAGATCCAGTCCGTCAACACCAGCCCGTGAGAGGGCCGGCGCAAAAGGCAGCCAAAAGGAACGGGATACGCCCTTGACCGGGCGTATCCCGTTTTTATGCTGCTTGTGTCCCTGGATCCAGCATTCCCGCTTGTGCGCAGCCCGCCGCTCCCGCTTGTGCGCAGCCCGCCGCTCCGGCTTGGGCAAGGGCGGGGAAGCGCCGGGCGGCTCCGGCGAGGCCCGCGGGCCCGCCGCCCTTCGGAGGGCCTGGCTTTAAGGAAGCGCCCCGGATTTCCCGCGCGGCGCCCTGCCGCCGGCTCCCGCTTCGGGCTCCCCGTCCGCCGGGTGCTCCAGCGCGCCGATCCCGCGCAGCATCAGGGCTTCGGCCGCCCGGGCGACCTCTTCGGCAGAGGCGGCCATCCCGTCGTCCAGCCATTTGCGCAGCAGGCCGATGCAGCCGGCGCTGGCAAAGGCGTAAAAATACTCAATCTGCCGGGGGGAGGCGTGCGGATAATGCTTGAGATAGGTCGCTATGCACCGTTCCCGCCCGATGCTGAGGAGCCGGGACAGGAACGCCTTATCCCCGTATTCGCCGAGGGTCACGGTACATAGGTCGGAATTGTCTTTCAGGCAGCGGAAGATCGCCGCGCTGATTGCGACCGGGTTGAACGATTTTTCCGATTCCTCAAGCAGGGGGGCCATCGCCTGCTCGAATTCCGCGAGCATCTCCTCCTCGATCCGGCGCAGGAGGTCGCTGAGGTCGGTATAATGCGCGTAAAAGGTGCTGCGGTTGATGCCCGCCGCCTCGCAGAGCTCCTTGATTGAAATATCCCGCATCGGCTTGCGCCGCAGGAGCTGCATGAAGGCCTGGCGGATCAGCAGCTTGGATACCCGGGTGCGATGGTCGTCGGCCCGGCCCTTTTTCTTTCCAGCTTGCGCTCCCATGGGATTCCCGCCCCCTTGCCCGGAGTGGATTTGTAAACTTTTTGTAATGCGGCGGATTTAACCGGCATTTCCTGACGGAAGTGTCGGTTATCCTTCTTTTTCAGGAAAACTGTGGATTGCCCCTTGTTTCTAAGGAAAGTATACTATAAGCGGAAAGGCAATTCAACCAAACGTTTTGTGAACAACGGCCCTCCCCCGAATGCCTTGCCGGGCGGGGGAGGCGCCGGCTCCATAATGAATGGCGCGCAGGGGCCGCGGCCGCGATCCCTGCGCGGGAAAGGATGGATGAAGGATGAATGCAAGGAATAACCGCCCGGTTATCACAGTGAAAAACACCCTGTATATTGTCACCGGCGCCGCCGGCCACCTGGGGAGCACGATCCTGCGCAAGCTCCGCCGGGCGGGCGCCGCGGTGCGGGGCCTGCTCCTGCCGGGGGAGCAGCCCCCCATCCCTATCCGGGAAGGGGAAGGGCGCCTTGCCTATGTGCGCGGGGACGTGCGGGACAAAGCCTCGCTCCGCCCGCTGTTTGAGGGGACGGGGAACCGCCGGGTGGTGGTGCTGCATACCGCGGGGATCATTGACATTGCCGACGAGGTGACCCCGGCGATGGCCGCGGTGAACGTCGGCGGGACGGAAAACATCCTCGCCCTGTGCCGGCAGCAAAGGGACTGCCGCCTGGTGTATGTCAGCTCGGTCCATGCCATCCCCGAAAAGGGGGCGATGCAGGTGATGGAAGAGGTGAAGCATTTCTCGCCGGACGAGGTGGTGGGCGGCTACGCCAAAACCAAGGCGGCGGCCACCCAGGCGGTGATGGATGCCGCCCGGGAAGGGCTGGACGCAGTGGTTGTCCATCCCTCCGGCATTTTGGGACCGTACGATTCCAGCCGCAACCACCTGGTGCAGCTGGTGAGCGATTACCTGCACGGCAAGCTCCCCGCCTGCGTCAACGGGGGATACGATTTTGTGGATGTCCGGGACGTGGCGGACGGCTGCCTGGCCGCGGCAGAAAGGGGCCGCAGCGGGGAATGCTATATCCTTTCCAACCGGCACTACGAGGTCAAGGACGTGCTGGGCATGGTGAAAAAGCTGGAGGGCGGCCGCCGGCTGCCGGTGCTGCCGATGTGGATGGCGCGCGCCGCCGCCCCGCTGATCGGCTGGGCGGCCCGGCGCAGGAAGCAGAGGCCGCTGTATACGCGGTATTCCCTCTATACCCTGCAGAGCAACGACCGCTTTTCCCACGACAAAGCGACCCGAGAGCTGGGGTACCATCCCCGCGACCTGTACCAGACCATCGCCGACACCATCGCCTGGATGCTCCGCCGCCCGGTGCCGGTTTCGTGAGCGGGAGGCGGGGAGCGGCCTGCCGGCCCCTTTAAAGAGGGGCGGGCGGGCCGCTTTTTTGCGCAATGTAACGTCCCGTTGCGGGGGTGTAAAGGCAAAGTGGTAGCGCTTGCGGGGAGGCACTGCTATACTAAAAGCGCAAAAACAAGGGAGGGGGTTCTTTATGAAACTGGGAGAGAAGATCCGGAGCTTACGCCGGAAAAACGGCCTTTCGCAGCAGGAGCTGGCGGAAAAGCTGTATGTTTCCAGGCAGGCGGTTTCCCGCTGGGAGATGGGGGCGGCGCAGCCGGAGGCTGCCAACGTGTGGCAGCTCAGCCGGCTGTTCGGCGTTACCGCCGATTACCTGCTCAACGACGATTACCAAAGCGACCAGGATGTCCCTGCCGTAAAAAGGACGGAGGCGACTGCCAGCCGGAGGGAACGGAGGGTCGTGGCGATATGCGTCGCCGCCTTCGGCTTGCTGGGGAATTTTCTGTTTTATCTCCTTTCCTGCTTTATTGAAGTATGGACGCCGATCATATCCTATGAGGACGGCGAGAAAATCTATCACTGGGTCGGCAACCATACCGGGTACAGCTACCGCTATTTTTTGCGGGAGCACCATCTCACGCTCGTAGCGGCGGCCCTTTGGCTTATGTTTGCCGCGGGCTTGGCTTGGATCATTTTGGATGCTCTGAGGGCCAAAGCAGCCGGCGGGAAGGTCCGGAGAAAAGCCAAAAGCCGGAGAAGAGGGGCGGCGAAGACGCCCGCCGGATCCAAATTTGGGGATGCGGGCGGCTCAAGGCCGGATACGTCGGATGACAATCTGCCGGAATAAGGATTTCCGCAGGGGGGCTGCTCCCGTGCGTCTTGCTGCTATGGGGAAAAGGGAAAACCACCCTCGGGAAATAAAAATAGGCGCCGCAGAAAGCGGCGCCTATTTTGTATCAGGCCGGAGGCCCGGATCATGCATGGATAGCGGCTTGAGGACGGCTTATTTCTTTTCCGTTTCGCTGTCGGAGCCATACAAATTCAGGCGGAACAGCCGGGTTTCATCCTCGGGATTGTTGCAGATGACAACCGCTTCGCCGATATCGCCCCAATCGATCGTACCGTTCAGCGCAAGCAGCTGGGTGAGCTTGCTCTTCAGGTTCAGCACGTCGCCGTCGGCGGTTTTCAGGTACACATCTCCCTTGGCCGACTGGGCAAAAGCAATCAGTTTTCCAAAATCAAAGTCGTGGATGGTTATACCTTGGGCCATAATCCAATCGCTCCTTTCAACGGGGGACATCCTATTCAATCGTTCGCAGCTCTTCTGCTACCCTCTTATTATATCCGGTCAAGCGGGAGACTGCAATCCATAAAATGCTGAAATCCTTAGATAAATTTCGCACGGGATTAGCAAATTGCCAATCTATGTAAAATACTATTGTGAATAATACCTATATAATTCTGGCCTTTCTTTACATATTGGTGTGCCTTTCCCTACGTTTTTCGTCAGGCCGGCCGGCTTCCGGAGGAGAGAAAATCCAAAATACCGATTTAACAAAAGGTTCACAAACGCCCCTTGACACCGAAGGTCAAGGATGGTAAATTATAAGGTGTTAGCACTCAATGGACTAGAGTGCTAACACCGGCAGAAAATTAGCACCCATTGGCACCCGTACAGGGGATTCTTTAGAAAGGGATGGCAGGCATGGAGCTCGGCGAGCGCAAACAAAAGATTCTTACCGCCGTGATTGACGCGTACATCCGCACCGGGGAACCGGTGGGGTCGAAGGCGCTGGTGGAAATGCTGGACAACGCCGTCTCTTCCGCGACCATCCGCAACGAAATGGCGGAGCTTTCCGCCATGGGCTACCTGGAGCAGCCGCATACTTCGGCCGGGCGGATCCCGACCGCCAAGGCATTCCGCCTGTATATTGACCGGCTGATGCACCGGCAGGCGCTGTCCGAGGCGGACCGCAAGGATATCGACAGCCTGCTGTCGAGCGCATCGGGCGACCCGGAACGGCTGATTGAGGAAGCCTCCCAGGCGCTGGCCCAGACCACCGGCTGCGCGGCGGTGACAACCACCCCGGCGGGGCAGGCCGCGTATATCCGGCGGATTGAGGTGCTGCGGGCATCCTCCCGCATGGTGGCCCTGCTGCTGATGACCGGGTCGGGGGTTTTGCGCACCCGCGTGTGCCGCTTTGACCGGGACGTCGGCGACGAGACGCTGGAACGGCTTTCCAAGGCCCTGTCGGCCGGGTTCGGCGGGGCGGAGCTGACGGAGGTCAGCCTTCCGCGGGTGCAGAGCCTGATGGCTGCGCTGGGGGAGGACGGACTGCTGTGCGCCCCGGCGTTGACCGCTTTTTATGAACTGGTGCAGGAATCGGCCGAAGCGGAGGTGCGCCTTTCGGGGCAGCTCAACCTGCTGCGCCACCCGGATTACGACCCCGGGCGGGCGCGCGACCTGCTGGATTTCCTGGCCAGGCGGGAGCTGCTGGCCGGCCTGCTGAGCGCGATGCCGCGCGGGCTGCGGGTTGTGCTGGGCAGCGAAAGCGAGCGCCCGGAGCTGGACGGCTCCAGCCTGATCGTCACCCGGTATACCCTCGGCGGGCACCCGGACGGTTCGATCGGGATTATCGGGCCGGTGCGGATGAATTACGCCGCCGCGATCCCCCGGCTGGAATATTTTGCAAAGGCGGTTGGTAAACTGTTGGATGAGATTATCCGCGACGGGGACGATCCCCCGCCGGCCGGCCCAGGCAATCCCCCGCGATAGCGCCGGCATAGGATAGGACGCTGTGGTTTGACAGCAATTGAATGATAAAGGTAAGGGAGGTTCCCGGCCAGATGGATCAGGAGAAGGAGCAGGCCGCCCCGGCGCAGGAGCCGGCGGAGGCTGCAGGGGAAACGGCGGCGGAAAAAAACGAGGAAAAGCCGAAAGACCCCAAAAAGGAAAAGGCGTCCAAGCCGAAAAAGAAGGACGAAACCGCCGCCCTCCAAGCGGAGCTGGAAGCCCTGCGCAAGCAGCTGGACGAGCAGAAGGACCAATACCAGCGGATGCTGGCGGAATACGCGAACTACAAACGCCGCACGGAGCAGGAGAAGGCGCAGCTGGGCTCCTTTGTCAAGGCGGAGACCCTCAAGGCGCTCCTGCCGGCCATTGATAACCTGGAGCGGGCGGTGGCCGCCCCTGCCGGCGACGAATACAAAAAGGGCGTGGATATGACCATCCGGCAGCTGCAGGAGCTGCTGGCTTCCCAGGGGCTGGAGACGATTGACGCCCAGGGCGCGCCCTTTGACCCCGAAATCCACCATGCAGTGATGCGGGAGGACGCGGACGGCGTGGAACCGGATACCGTGACCGAGATGTTCCAGAAGGGCTATAAGGTAGACGGCCGGGTGGTCCGGCCCGCGATGGTCAAGGTGGCCAATTAGCCGGCGGGATAGGTACCGTACCGGTTGATTACAAAAAGTATAGATAACCCAATTTTTTACAAAATAGAGAGACAAAACAGGGTTCAGCCGCGGAGGAGGGCAAGCCGCCTGCGGCGGATACAGAAAGGAACGATGGATTATGGCAAAGATTATCGGCATTGACCTTGGCACGACCAACTCCTGCGTAGCGGTGATTGAGGGCGGCGAAGCGGTCGTCATCCCCAACGCGGAGGGCGCCCGCACCACCCCGTCGGTTGTCGCGTTCAAAAAGGACGGCGAGCGGATCGTCGGCCGCGTGGCCAAGCAGCAGGCGGTTTCCAACCCGGAGCGCACCATTTCTTCAATCAAGAGGGAGATGGGCACCGGCCACACCGTTACGATTGACGGCAAATCCTTTACCCCGCAGGAGATTTCCGCGATGATCCTATCCAAGCTGAAGGCGGACGCGGAGGCCTATCTCGGCGAGAAGGTGACCGAAGCGGTCATCACGGTGCCGGCCTACTTTACCGACGCGCAGCGCCAGGCGACCAAGGACGCGGGCAAGATCGCGGGCCTTGACGTCAAGCGGATCATCAACGAGCCGACCGCCGCGGCGCTGGCCTACGGCATTGACAAGGGCAACGAGCAGAAGGTCATGGTGTACGACCTGGGCGGCGGCACCTTTGACGTGTCGATCATCGAAATGGGCGACGGCGTGCAGGAGGTTCTGGCCACTGCCGGCAACAACCGCTTGGGCGGCGATGATTTCGACCAGAAGATCATCGACTGGATGGTCGCTGAATTCAAGAAGGAAAACGGCATTGACCTGTCGGCCGACAAGATGGCGCTGCAGCGCCTGCGCGAAGCGGCGGAAAAGGCCAAGATTGAGCTGTCCGGCTCCACCACCAGCAATATCAACCTGCCCTTCATCACTGCGGACGCCAGCGGCCCGAAGCACCTTGATATGACCCTGACCCGCGCCAAGTTCAACGAGCTGACCTCCTCCCTGGTGGACGCCACCATGGGCCCGGTCCGCCAGGCGCTGAGCGATTCCGGCCTGTCCAAGAACGACATCAACAAGGTGCTGCTGGTCGGCGGTTCCACCCGTATCCCGGCGGTGCAGGAGGCCATCAAGGATTTCATGGGCCAGGAGCCCTTCAAGGGCATCAACCCGGACGAATGCGTCGCCATGGGCGCGGCGCTGCAGGGCGGCGTGCTCGGCGGCGAGGTCAAGGGCCTGCTGCTGCTCGACGTCACCCCGCTGTCCCTGGGCGTGGAAACCATGGGCGGCGTGATGACCAAGGTCATTGATCGCAACACCACCATCCCGACCAAGAAGAGCCAGATCTTCTCAACCGCAGCGGACAACCAGCCGTCGGTGGAGGTACACGTCCTGCAGGGCGAGCGGGAGTTCGCCAAGGACAACAAGACCCTGGGCGTGTTCCATCTGGACGGCATCGCCCCGGCCCGCCGCGGCGTGCCGCAGATTGAAGTGACCTTTGATATTGACGCCAACGGCATTGTCAACGTCAGCGCCAAGGACCTTGGCACCGGCCACGAGCAGAAGATCACCATCACCTCCAACACCAACATGTCCAAGGAGGATGTGGAAAAGGCGGTCAAGGAGGCCGAGCAGTACGCGGCCGAGGACAAGAAACGCCGCGAGGGCGTCGAAGCCCGCAACGCCGCCGACCAGATGGTCTACCAGTGCGAGAAGACGATGGAGGAGCTCGGCGACAAGATTGAAGCCGGCGACAAGACGGAGCTGACCGCCAAGCTCGATGCCCTCAAGGAAGCCCTCAAGGGCGAGGATATTGAGGCCATCAAGGCCAAGCAGGAGGAGCTCACCAAGAAGTTCTACGAGGTTTCCGAAAAGGTGTACAAGAACGCCGCGCCGCAGGACGGCGGGCAGGGCGGCGCGCCCGGCCCGGATGCCCAGGGCCAAGACGGCCAGGGGCAGGACGGCTACTATAACGGCGAGGTCCATTAAGGCTTGCCTTGGCGGGGAAATCCCCGCAGGGCGCGTTAGAACGGCAGCGTCCGCTGTCCCGTTGCGGGCGGCGGACGCTGTGGGCTGTCCGGAACATGCCGCTGCAAAGCGGGAGGATGCCGCCGTGCAGGCGGCTCCGCCCGGCGGCGCGGCGCTTGAACGGGGAGCATATTTGATCGCGGGCCGCGGCCCCCGGCTGAGCGGGGGCCGTCCGACGGAAAGGTTTGAAGACAATGGCCGATAAACGGGATTATTACGAGGTGCTGGGGCTCCAGAAGGGGGCTTCCGAGGACGAGATCAAAAAGGCGTACCGCCAGATGGCGAAGAAATACCACCCGGACCTGAACCCGGGGGATAAGCAGGCCGAGGCGAAATTCAAGGAGGTTAACGAGGCCTACGAGGTGCTGTCCGACCCGCAGAAGAAGGCGCGGTACGACCAGTACGGGCAGGCGGGCGTCGACCCGAATTTCGGCGCCGGCGGCTACGGCGGGTACGGCTTTGACAATATGGATATCGACCTTGGCGACATTTTCTCCTCCTTCTTTGGGGGAGGGGCCGGCCGCTCCAACCCCAACGCCCCCCGGCGGGGCACCGACATTTCCGCATCGGTGGCCATCTCGTTTGAGGAGGCGGCCCGCGGCTGCAAAAAGCAGGTGGAGGTCCGCGCGGTGGTCGCCTGCGACGAGTGCGGCGGCTCGGGCGCGGCCAAGGGCACCCATCCCAAAACCTGCCCGAACTGCAACGGCACCGGGCAGGAGCGCCGGCAGCAGCGCACCCCCTTCGGCGTGATCCAGACCCAGACGGCCTGCTCCCGCTGCCACGGCCGTGGGACGGTCATCGACACCCCCTGCCGCGCCTGCAACGGCACCGGGCATGTCCGCAAGCCGGCCACCGTGGGGATCAATATCCCCGCCGGCATTGACGACGGGCAGGTCATCAGCATCCGCGGCAAGGGCAATGCCGGGACCAACGGGGGCCCGGCGGGCGACCTTCAGATCGCGGTTTCGGTGCGGCCCCATCCGCTGTTTGAGCGGGAAGGCTTTGACGTCTGGTATGAGCTGCCCCTCAAATTCTCCCAGGCGGCGCTGGGCGCGGAGGTGTCGATCCCCACGCTGGACGGCAAGGTGGAGTATACCATTAAGGAGGGCACCCAGCCCGGCGATACCTTCCGTCTTAAGGGCAAAGGGATCCCCTACATCAACGGCCGGGGCAGGGGCGACCAGATCGTCAAGGTGACGATTGAGGTGCCTCAGCGGCTGACCGCCGAGCAGAAGCGCCTCCTCAGCCAGTTTGAGGAGGCCTGCGAGGAGAAAAATTATCCCAAGCGCCGCAGCTTCTTTGATAAGATCCGGGACGCGTTCAACTCGTAAAAATCCGCCGGCCCTTCGGCGCGGCGGCCCCCGGCGGGCGGGGTTTCCCTTCCGCGGACGGCTGCTGCCCGCGGGGAGGCGCTTCCCCCGCTGGGATCGTCCGCTCTTAGCAGAAGGGGGCGGCTTTGACCCGGAAGCAGACAAACGAAATCCCGCCGCAAGTTTTCCTTGCGGCGGGATTTTTTTAACGGGTAAATGCCGGCGCGGCTTACGGGTTTGCCGTTTGATCCGGATGGGCGTCCGCCTCCTGCGGGGCGGCCGTTTCCGCCTGCCCGAACGGGGCGACCGAGGGGGCCGGGGGCACCGGCGGGATGCCGCCGGACGGCGCTTCCGGCTGAGAGACGCCGGCCGTCGCTGTGGGGATGGACGAGGCCGCCGGCGGGGTCGGCACGGGGGCCGGCGCAGAAGCCGCGGGGCTCTGCCAGGCGGCCTGTGCCGGAGGGGCCGTGTTCACGGGCGCTGCCGGCGGGTTGGCCTGCGCCGGGACGGCAGGGTCGGCCGGCATCGCCTGGGGCGGGACCGGCTGCCCGGCATAGGGAGCCGCCGGCGCGTAGGGATTGGCGGCCGGGATGCCTCCCGCGCCGGGATATATCGGCGCGCCCGCCTGCGTATAGGCGAAAATCTGCCGGCGGACGGCAACAATGCCCAGCACGGCGATGACTAGACCGATCACCAGGTTGCTCACCACCTCGCCGATCAATTCCGGGGAGGTCAGCACCTCAATGGTGGCCTGAATCGTCACCGAAAGGGGGATGGAGGTAACGCCGTAAAACGCCAGCTCATCCAGCAGCGTCTGATGTATGGACACGGCATAGCCGACGAATTCGGCCAGGCAGATCGACAGGATCGACAGGACGATGATGCACACCATCGCAAAGGGGAGGTTCTTGGCCCCCTTGAACAGCTTGTAGCCGAAGAAGGACGCCAGGCCGACCACAAACCCCAGCCAGCCCACGAAGAAATGGAAAAAGGTGCTGACAATAAACCAGGGGATGGCGCCGACCAGCGCGCCCAAGAGCGCGCCCAGGAAGCCGAGCAGGTAGGAAGCGCCTGTGGGCTTGGCCGCCGGGGCGGCCGGGACGGGGGGCGGGCAATAGCCGGGCGCTCCGCCCGACGGGGGGACAACCGGTTGCTGCATAGTTCTAACCTCGCTTTAAAAGACGGCTCCTGCCTACTGCCGCGGCAGGGCCGGCCCGGTCCGGGCTGCTTTTATTATAGAGGGAAAGCCGGCGCGCTGTCAATGGGATTTACGGCGTTCCGACTTCCTCCTTCTGCTTCTGCCTAATCCGTCTAACCGGCGGGTACCCCTGCAGCGGCCTGAGGGATTTGCGGCAGGACGCCTTGCATTTTTCCGAAGGATCGTTTATAATAAAAGAACGCGCAGCCTATAGCGATGCGCTACAATGAAAACCGGGCCGCATGCTTTGGGGCATACGGGCGGGCGGGTCCTGTGCGACGGTGCGCCGTGAACCATGTCAGGCGGGGAACCGAGCAGCATTAAGCGGTTTGCGCCGTGCGCCGCAGGGAACCTGTCCGCTCGTATGCCCGAGGGAATGCGGCTTTTATCTGTACAGGGCGGCAGAGGCTGGCAACGCCCCTGTCGCGGGAAGGAGGAGGCATAGCCTTGTATCAGGTGCTTTACCGGAAATGGCGTCCGCAGACGTTTTCCGACGTATACGGGCAGCCGGCGATCACCACCGCGCTCAAAAACGAGCTGCGGACCGGCCGGCTTGCGCACGCATACCTGTTCACCGGCTCCCGGGGGACGGGGAAAACCACCTGCGCCAAGATTTTGGCCAAGGCGGTCAACTGCCTCTCCCCGCGGGAGGGCGACCCCTGCAACGAGTGCGAGATCTGCCGCGGGATTGACGACGGCACCATCCTGGATGTGGTGGAAATCGATGCGGCTTCCAACAACGGGGTGGACAATATCCGCGACCTGCGGGAGGAGGTCAACTTTACCCCCTCGGTGGCCAAGTACCGGGTGTATATTATTGACGAGGTGCACATGCTTTCCTCCGGCGCCTTCAATGCCCTGCTCAAGACGCTTGAGGAGCCTCCGGCCCATGTGATTTTCATCCTGGCCACCACCGAGGTGCATAAGCTGCCCGCCACCATCCTTTCCCGCTGCCAGCGGTTTGATTTCGGCCGGATTGCGCCGGAGGATATCGCGGCCCGCATCCGGTATATCGCCGAGCGGGAGGATTTTACCGTCACCGACGATGCGGCCCTGCTGCTGGCCCGGCTGGCGGACGGGGGGATGCGGGACGCGCTCTCCCTGCTTGACCAGTGCGTTTCCCGTTCCCGGGAGGTCACGGAGGACACGGTGGCGCAGACGGCCGGCTTGGCGGGCCGGGACTACCTGTTTGAACTGTCCCAGGCGGTGCGGAGCCAGGACGGCGGCGCGGCCCTCACCCTGATCGGGCGGCTGCACGGCGCGTCGCGGGATATGGAGCGGCTCTGCGCCGAGCTGATTGATTTTTACCGCAATTTGATGATTATCAAAAGCGTGCCCGACCCGGCGGGGCTGATCGTCGCCCCGCCCGCCGAGCTGGAACGGCTGCGTCAGGAGGCCGCGCAGTATGAGCTGCCGGCTATCCTGCACTGTATGCAGGTGCTGCAGGATGCGCTGGAGCGGCTGCGTTCCGGCGCATCCCGCCGGGTGGAGATGGAGATGGCGGTGCTGCGCCTCTGCGCCCCGGATCTGGATTCCAGCACAGCCGCCCTCCTGCGGCGGGTAAAGGCGCTGGAGGACGCGCTGCGCAGCGGCCGGGTCCCTGCGCCTCCCGCAGAGGGGGCGGCGCCCTTGGCCGCCGCCCCGGCTGAACCGGCGGCCCCGGCCTTCCCGGCGTCGGCTCCCGCCTCTCCGCCGGCAGCATCGGATGCGGCGGCGCCTTCTTCCCCGCCGCCTGCGCCCGCCCGGGACGGGGAGGCAGGGCCCCGCGCTTCCGGGGCGCCGGGATCGTCCCCGGACGCGCCGCCGGAGGGAGCGGGTGCGGGCCCTGCGGAGGTGCCCTTTGCCCGCTGGAGCGACGTGCTCGAAACGCTGTCCACCTCCTGCCCGCCGATGTACGGGGTGCTGGTCGGCTCCACCGCGGTGCTGCGGGGGGATTATGTGCTGATTGAAACCGACAACGAGCTGTTTAAGTCGCTGGTCGGACGGGACGGGAATAAAGCGCTCCTGGCCGATGCCGTCCGCAGCGTAACCGGCCGCGCGCACCGCATCGGCGTGAAAAAAAAGCCGGCGGCGCCGGCCTCCGGCAGCGACCCGCTGGCCGATTTTATCCGCAGCAGCCGCCAGCTTGGGGTGGATGTGGAGGTCAAGTAGAGCGGGATACCATGGATTCAGCGGGACGTGCATCCCGGCCAGGGCCGGACCATGCCGCACCCCGCGGCGATCCGCCGCAGCGGCAGCCAGCCCTGCGGCGGGATAAAATTCGGACGAGTCAAAGGAAGGGATCGTTATGAAAGCAAGATTACCCCAGGGATACAGCAGCAAGGGCCCGGGCAATATGCAGAGCATGATCAAGCAGGCCCAGAAGATGCAGGCGGACATGGAGGCGCTGCAGGCCGAGCTTGACGGGCGGGAATATACCTCTGCGGCCGGCGGCGGCGCGGTATCCGCCACGGTCAACGGCAAGCACCAGATCGTCAAGCTGGATATCCAGCCCGAGGTAGTGGATCCCGAGGACGTTGAGATGCTGGCCGACCTGGTGACCGCCGCGGTCAACGAGGCGATCCGGCAGGCGGTGGAAACCAGCGAAGCCGAGATGGGCAAGGTAACCGGCGGGCTGAATATGCCCGGCCTGTTCTGATATGGCGTATACGGTAGCGCCTCTCGCCCGGCTGATTGAGCAGCTCGAGCGGCTGCCGGGCATCGGGCACAAATCGGCGCAGCGGCTGGCGTTTTACCTGCTGAACCTGCCGGAGAAAAACGCCGCCGATTTCGTCGGCGCGATCACCGAGGCGCGGGAGAAGATCCATGAATGCTCCGTCTGCCATAACCTGACCGACCAGGAGCTCTGCCCCATCTGCCGGGCGGACGGACGGGATGCGTCCACCATCTGCGTGGTCGAGGATCCGCGGGACGTGCTTGCCTTTGAGCGGACGCGGGAGTATAACGGCCTGTACCACGTCCTGCACGGCACCATCTCCCCGATGGACGGGGTGGGGCCGGAGCAGCTCCGGATTAAGGAGCTGCTGGCCCGGGTGGCCGGCGGCGAGGTGCAGGAGGTCATTATGGCGACCAACCCTACCGTCGAAGGGGAAGCGACGGCGATGTATATCAGCAAGCTGCTGGCCCACTTTGGCGTCAAGGTCACCCGCCTGGCCTACGGCATCCCGGTGGGGGGCGACCTTGAATACGCGGATGAGATCACCCTCCGCCGCTCGCTTGAGGGCCGCAGCGAACTGTAGACCTATGTCACAGGGGCCGGGTTCCGGCCCTTCACCTGGAATGGTGAAAATCCATACGATGGAGAGAGGAGGGCGCGTGATGGCGGCTCCCAAAAAGGAAAATACCAAAACCATCGCCAGCAACCGCAAGGCGTTCCACGACTACTTTGTCGAGGATGCGATGGAGGCGGGGATTGAGCTGGCCGGCACCGAGGTCAAGAGCCTCCGTCAAGGGGCGGTGAACCTCAAGGATTCCTGGTGCCAGATTGAGGACGGCGAGATTTTTGTCCACGGGATGCACATCAGCCCGTACGAAAAGGGGAATATTTTCAACCGCGCCCCCATGCGGGAGCGGCGGCTCCTGCTGCATAAGAAGGAAATCCTGCGGCTTTTCGGCCTGGTCAAGCAGCAGGGGCTGACCCTGATCCCCCTTTCCCTGTATTTTAAGGGCTCGCGGGTCAAGGTGCAGCTCGGGCTCTGCCGCGGCAAAAAGCTGTACGACAAGCGGGAGGACGCGGCGCGCCGGGACATGAAGCGCGACGCCGACCGCGCGCTGAAGGAACGCAACGCCTAAAAAACGGGGCTCTGTGCTCTGCCCCGCTGGAAAAATCCTGCGCAAGACGCAGACAAGCCGCCCGCTAAAGCGGGCGGCTTTTGCTTTTGCCGGCACCGCCCAGCCGTTTGGGATGCGGGAAAAATTCTGCCGGCGGATTGGCCGGGCCACTGAAAGCAACGCCCAAATGGAAAACGCCTCCCGGACGGGAAAGGGCGCGGGTCCGCTTTCAGCGGTGAGCAGGCGCACAAACCCGAGGCCTCCTGCTGGCAAGGGGGCATCCGCCGCTGTCCCCGCCCACGGTTGCCCTCCGCCTGGTTCATCCAATGCCGGCGGAAAGAGGAAGAACAGCTT
>CAJFQI010000035.1 GCA_904419005.1 Candidatus Avimonas faecium
GTTCAGCTTAAAAAATGCCCGCGTGCTGCTGAAGGAGCTATGGAAGAACCATGGGCTGGATATTTCTCCTCTCCGCCATGAGCTGGAACGTCTTATTGATGAGGATACGCTGCGTGCTTCACCGATTGAATATGGGCTGGTCACCTTTGAATTGGCCGGGAAGAAGGGGAGAGAGCTTTACAAGGATCGGATCCCTGAAGGGCGGCTGATGGACTATATCATGGCCAGCGCCGCCTATCCTGGGCTGAAACGGCCGGAAATTGACGGGAAATCGTTTCTGGACGGCGGGCTGTACGACAACGTCCCGGTGAAAATGCTGCTGCGCCGCCATACGGACAACATCGTGGTGGTGAATATCGGGGAGACCGACCTTCCCGCCGATCTGCCGGCCGGCCTGAACCTGCATTATGTCAAGCCGAAGGAATCCCTGGGCAAAGCGTTTGCCTTCAGCCCGGAAACGGCGGAAACCAAAATGAAGATGGGCTGGCTTGATACCATGCGCTCCTTTGGAAGGCTGGCGGGGGAATGGATGTATTTTAACCCCATAGAATACCGCAGCCTCCAGGCGGAGCTGGGGGAGGAGACGGTCAGCGGCCTGGAGCATGCTGCCCGGCTGTATGGGCTGAATAACCTCCGCCGGTGCTCCACCGCCGTCTTTATCCGGGAGCTGCGGGAGTGCGACCGTATTTCCCGGGAAAAATGCCGGGTCTTGCGCTCGCGCATGGATTTCCCCGCGATGGCGAAGGGGCTGTATGCCGGCCCATTTAAGGAGCACAAGCTGACAAGCGATCTGCTTTTACAGCTTGTCGAAGACCAGATTGCCGGCAGGGACCGGCCCAAGCTCCTTGAAATGGCGCGCCGGGCGGCGCCTGACCTGCTGCGCGCGGCTCAGGCGATGGAAACCCTGCGCCGCCGCCTGGATCCGGCAGATTCTGCCGGCGCTTGAGGCGGGCCGCCGGATCCGGGAGGAAGGCTTTGCAGCTTTTCTGCTTTGGAAATTTATGCGGCTCACAGGCCTTGGCTTGCTTTTGCACAAAATTGTTGCGTAAAAAAGAAAAAAAGAGTATACTATGGGAAGACGCAGGCAGCGAAGCCGCACCGGCGGCTGGAATGGCGCGCACCTGTGAAATTGCCTTGAGAAATAACGGAAAGCCGGGAGGAATGGCGGATGACGATTGCCGACGTACGGGATATTCTGCAAGCAACCGTAATCACGGGGGAGGAGCGCCTGGAAACCGAGGTGCATAACGCCTGCGGCAGCGACATGATGAGCGACGTCCTGGCGTTTGTCAAGGATCAGTCGGTGCTGCTGACCGGCCTGGTCAATACCCAGGTGGTCCGAACGGCGGACATGATGGATATGGTCTGCATCGTTTTTGTCCGCGGCAAGGAGCCTGGGCCGGAGATGGTGGAGCTGGCGGCCGACCGGGGGATCGTGCTGATGAAGTCGCCCCTGCGGATGTTCACGGCCTGCGGCCTGCTGTATGAGAAGGGCCTGCGGGGCGGAAACTGAGCCGGAGAGGGTGTGCGAGAAGTGAGTATCAAGCTGCACTACGATGTCCCGGGCGACGATTTTACCCGCGCAGGGGAGGCCTCCGGCCTGGTCAAGCGCAAGCTCAAGCAGCTGGGCTTTTCGCCGGATGTGATTCGTCGGGTCGCTATTGCGATGTACGAAGGGGAAATCAACATGGTCATCCATGCCGGCGGCGGGCAGATTGACGTGGAAATCCTTCCCGACCGGGTGACAGCGGTGCTGGCCGACCAGGGGCCTGGCATCCCCGACGTTGAGCAGGCGATGCAGGAAGGGTGGTCCACCGCGCCGGACAACGTGCGCTCGCTCGGATTTGGGGCGGGCATGGGGCTGCCGAACATCAAGAAATATTCCGATACGTTGGACATTGCTACCAAGGTGGGCGAAGGGACGACGCTGACGATAACGGTTTTTATGAAAAGCTGAATCTTTCAGCGGCAGGCGGACGCACGGTGCCGGCTGCGGGTAAATAAGCAGAGCAGAAAACGGGAAGCAGGCGGCGGTTTGTCCGCCTGTTTTTCCATCCGGGAGGCGAAGCGGTCTTGGCAAACAAGGAGAATAAGGACCGGTTTTTCCATTCGGTCACTCTTGATAAGGACTTATGCGTTGGCTGCACCAACTGCATCAAGCGATGCCCGACCCAGGCAATCCGGGTGCGGGACGGGAAAGCGCGGATTATCTCGGAGCGGTGCATTGACTGCGGCGAGTGCGTGCGGGTATGTCCCCATCACGCTAAAAAAGCGCGGCACGACAGCCTGGCGATGCTGGAGGACTATCGGTACCGGGTAGCGCTTCCCGCCCCTGCCCTGTACGGGCAGTTCAACCATCTGGACGACATCGACTTTGTTTTAAACGGCCTGAAGGCGCTGGGGTTTGACGATGTGTTTGAGGTGGCGCGCGGCGCGGAAATCGTGTCCGACGCGACCCGGCAGCTCCTGATGGACGGGAAGCTGAAAAAGCCGGTGATTTCCTCGGCCTGCCCGGCGGTTGTACGGCTGATCCGGGTGCGCTTTCCCGACCTGTGCGAGCATGTCCTTCCCCTCAAGGCACCGATGGAGGTGGCGGCGATGCTCGCGCGCCGGGCGGCGGTGGAAAAAACCGGCTTGAAGCCGGAGGAAATCGGCATCTTTTTCCTTTCCCCCTGCGCGGCTAAGGTGACCGACGTAAAGGTGCCGATCGGGGTGGAACGCTCCAATGTGGACGGGGTGCTGGCCATCAGCGATATTTATCCCCGCCTGGTAAGCAAAATGAACAAGCTGGAAACGCTCGAGCCGATCGCCCATTCCGGGATCATCGGGGTGGGCTGGTCGTCAATCGGCGGGGAAGCGGCCGGCCTGCTCAATGAAAACCACCTGGCGGCGGACGGGATTGACAACGTCATCAAGGTGCTGGAGGAGCTGGAGGACGAAAAGCTCCAGGAGCTGGATTTTATCGAGCTCAACGCCTGCGCGGGCGGCTGCGTAGGCGGCATCTTCACGGCGGAAAACGGCTATGTGGCCCGCGCCCGGATCCAGCGGCTGCGCAAATACCTGCCGGTTTCCTGCTCCCGGCTGGAGGACGCGGGCAGTATCGATTCCCTGGAATGGACGCAGCCCCTGGAATTTGCGCCGGTGATGAAGCTGGCGGAAAATGTGGAGGACGCGATGCGGCTGATGTCCGAGATCGACGAGCTCTGCGAGCGGCTCCCGCAGCTGGACTGCGGCTCCTGCGGCGCGCCGACCTGCCGCGCGCTGGCGGAGGATATCGTGCGCGGCCTGGCAAGGGAGACCGACTGCATCTTCCGGATGCGCCGGCAGATCCAGGATATCGCCAGCCAGCTTTCCCAGATGGAGGGCTCCCTGCCGGGGGAGGAATCCGGACGGCGGGCAGGCGGCCGGGAGGAATAGCGGAAGGCCCGCGGGACGAAGAACGTCCAGGAATTTTATAGCGATACATACCGCGGCGCGCCCTATAGCCGAAGGAAGCGTCAAGGTGGCGGACAGACGGCAAAGGAGGGCTTTTGATGGAGGCAAAGTTAACGGTAGAGGCGCTGGCCGAAGCGATGGGGCTGGAGACAGTGCTGCCGGGCGATTCTTCCCGCGAGGTGAAAGGCGGATACTGCGGCGATCTGCTCAGCTGGGTGATGGGCCGCGCACAGGAGGGGGATGCCTGGATCACCGTGATGGGAAATGTGAACGCCGTCGCCGTAGCGGTGCTGGCGGATACCGCCTGCATTATTCTGGCGGAGGATTCCCCCCTTGACGACGACGCGAGGGAGCGCGCCCTGGCACAGGAGGTCCCGGTGCTGCGCAGCGCCAAGGATACCTTTGCCCTGGCGGTGGAGCTGGGCCGGCTGCTGGGCCGGTAATCCTCCCACCCGCCGCCCCAAGAGCCCGGCAGCCCTTGCGCGTGCCTGCCGGCGCGAGGAATCCGCGCTTTTCCGGCGGCTTGGCACGGAGAATGCCGTGGGAAGCCGCCCTGTACTGCCGCCTGCGTCTGTCCGGCAGGAGATGCCGAAGCCGGGAAGGCGGAAAATCCAGTGAAAGGAGGGGGATACGGTGAAGGTGCGGTATGACCTGCATATCCATTCCTGCCTTTCCCCTTGCGGCGATGGGGATATGACGCCGAATAATATCGTCCACATGGCGCAGCTCGCCGGGGTGGAGATGGCCGCGCTGACCGACCACAACTCCTGCAAAAACTGCCCCGCATTCCTCCGCGTTGCACAGGAGGCAGGGCTTGCCGCCGTGCCGGGCATGGAGCTGTGCACCGCGGAGGAATGCCATGTCGTCTGCCTGTTTTCCACCCTGGAGGGCGCGATGGCCTTTGACCGCTTGGTAGAAGGAACGCTGCCGCCGGTGGAGAACCGCCCGGACATTTTCGGGGAGCAGTGGATTATGGACGAAATGGATACGGCGGCCGGTTCGTTCCCCCTTTTGCTGGCAACGGCCTCTTCAATCAGTGTGGACGAGGTGGTGCCGCTTGTCCGGAAATACGGCGGCGCTGCTTTTCCCGCGCATATAGACCGCCCTTCCTATAGTGTGACCGCCGCCCTCGGCGACATCCCGCCGGTGGGGTTTGCGGCGATAGAGATCACGGCGGCCGGAGATGTGCAGGAGCTTGCCGCGCGGTATCCGGCAATCCGGGGCAAGCCGCTTTTGCAGAATTCGGACGCGCATTACCTGGAAAATATCCAGGAGGCGGGCCCTTGGCTGGAGTTGCCGGAGAATACGCCGGCGGCGCTGATCGCGGCGCTGCGCGGGGAATATCCTGCGGCGTGGGGGCGCTGAGCCGGCAGAACGGCGGGCGGCGTTTCCTGTCCTGTCCGGTGCTTTGCCAAGGCCTACGGCTTTACAGCGAAAATGGATAACGAAACAGGAACCCTCCGCAGGGCTGAATTCCCGCGGAGGGTTCCTGTTTATTCGGAAGAGGCGCTGACGCGGGCATCGCCGCATCCAAACAAAGGAGGCGTAGGTGTCACAGGATATTTTCCAGCGTAAGCGTTTCCATATCCGCCAGCTTTTCGAGCTGGCTGCGGCACTTGGCAAGCTCGGAAATCCAATGCGCCTCCTCCCCGGAGCGGAGCATCACCGGCAGGACAATTACGGATTCCTCGATTTTGGAGATGTCGGAGTGCCTCATAAAAAAGGGAAAAAAGCGAGTGCGCTCGTCAAATTCCTGTACGAATTCCTCGGAGAGGGCGAGGCAGCTCCCGGCGTCGCCCCGCTTGTACGCTTCCTGCATCTCATCCATGCGGGAAAGCAGGAAGTCGGTGTTGCGGTCCAGGGACAAGAGGGAAAGGGCGCACAAAACGGCGACGGACAGGAGCAGGGCGAGGGCGACAATCAGGCGTTTCATGCGCATTCCTCCTTGCGGATCAGGGTGTACTGCCGGCTCCTGTCCGCCGTCAGCAGGAAGACGTCCGCCGCCGCGCAGGTGTTTGCAGCCAGCACGCCCGCCAGCCAGGACTCATCAAGCCCGCAGACCGACAGTCCCCATTGGGATACCTTCCCGTCGCTGACGATTACCATGGGAATCCCGTTATCCGGAGGGCTTAGGCCGAGATCCCCGCAGGTGGCCTGCCGCGCGGGCGGCTTTAACAGGACGCTGATTTTCCCGTTGGCCTCCACAATGGCGTATTGGACTTCGGTGATGTCAAAGGTCCCCTGCTGGCGGAGGGTTTCCATCAGGTCTTCTACCGTTAGGCGCATCCCCTTCATGGCGGAGGCATCGAGTTTGCCGTCGTTGACGACAATTTTCGCCCTGCCGCCGATAAGGCGGTGGAAAAAGGGCACCTTCATCATCAGCCCGGAGAGCAGCAGCTCGAGCGCGACGAGCATCATAATCGGGATCAGCCCGTTGAGCAGGGGCATCCCGCTCTCCTGCATCGGTACTGCGGCGAGGTCGGAGATCAGCAGGGTGACCACCAGCTCGGCGGGCTGCAGCTCCCCCAGCTGGCGCTTTCCCATGATGCGCATCGCCGTGATAATGAATATGTAGATTATCACGGTGCGCACGGCGGTAATGGCCATATAGCGGTTCCATCCTTTCCGGCGGGAGCGTGTGCCGCTCCGTCTCTACGCCGGTAGTATTGACGGCGCAGGCCGCATATATTCCGCCGTTTTCGGTTATAACTAAACCACAAGCGGAGGAACAGCTGAGGAACGAAAAAACGCCTGTTTCCCGCCAAAGGAGGCCGATGGATGTTTCATAAAACCAATTTCCGCGCCGATTCGCGGACAAACCAGGTCCAGCCGCCCTCCGGGCCGGCCCCGGCCACCCCGATCAGCGCCAGCCTGATTGATAACCTGGTGTATCTGCGCGCCCAGTTCGGTATCAGCTCCGACCTGATGATCCGGGAAATCCACCTTTGCGGGTACCCGGCGGCGGTCATCACGATGGAGGGGATGGTGAACCGCCATATCCTGGCCGACGCCATCCTGCTGCCGATTACCGAGATCAAGGCGGGCAAACGCACCCCGGCCGAGCTGATGGCGTATATCCGGGACGACGTGCTCGGTTCGGGCGATATGCTCCAGGTCCAGACCATGGAGGAACTGGTGAACCTGGTCACCTCCGGCTTTGCGGCGATCGCCATTGACGGCGTCGATTTTATGATCCTGGGCGGGATCCAGGGCTTTGCCGTGCGCGGGGTGAGCGAGCCGGCCAGCGAGGTGATGATCCGGGGCTCCCGCGAAGGGTTTACCGAGGTGATCCGGATTAACCTGTCGATGCTCCGCCGCCGGCTGAAAACCCCCGACCTGATTTTTGAAATGATGAAGGCGGGCAAGACCAGCAACACCGACGTCTGCCTTTGCTATATGCGGGGCAGGGTTTCCGAAAAGCTGCTGCGCAGCGTGCGCCAGAAGGTCGAAAACCTCCCGCTGGATGTTGTGCTGGATTCCGGCTATATCCAGCCCTTTCTGGAAAATAAGCACCTGTCCATTTTCACCAGTGTGAATACGACCGAGCGCCCGGATACCCTGTGCGGCAAAATCTGTGAAGGGCGGATCGGCATTTTGGTGGACGGCACCCCCTTCGCCCTGATTGTACCCTATCTTTTCGCAGAAAACTTCCAGGCGATGGACGATTACACCATGCCGCCGTATTACGCCAGCTTCCTGCGGATTTTGAAATACATCGCGTTTTTTGTCAGCCTTCTGCTCCCGGGGCTGTATGTCGCCGTCGGCACCCACCATCCGGAGATGTTCCCGCCCGTCCTATTGCTGTCCTATCTGAACGCCGACCATACCACCCCTTTCCCGCTGACCTTTGAAGCGCTGCTCATCCATTTCCTGTTTGAGATCATGCGGGAGGCGGGGCTGCGCTTCCCCCGCGCCGGGCATGCGGTAAGCATCGTCGGGGCGCTGGTGATCGGGCAGGCGGCGGTGGAAGCGGGGCTGGTTGGCGCGCCGATGGTCATTATCCTGGCGCTTACCGCGATCAGCTCGTTTATCCTGCCCAGCCTGTACGCGCCGATAGCGGTCCTCCGCTTTGTGTTTATCCTGCTGGGAGGCGCGCTGGGGCTGTACGGCATCCTCCTGGGGATGACGCTCCTGCTGTGCAGCATCTGTGCGATTGATATTTTGGGGATTCCCTACACCGCCCCGGTAACTCCCTTGACCTTCAAGGCGCTGAAGGACGTAGTGATCCGGGCCGACTGGCGGCAGCTTTGGAAGGATAAATTCCGGGTTCAGAACGTCAAAGGCTCCGACCTGCGGGACGACGGCAAAGAGCCGTAGCAGCGTTTTCCGGAAGGCAGAGGGGGAGGAAACCGACCCCGGAATATGGAAAAACGGAGGAAGAAACCTTGGAAAAGACCGTAAAAATCAGCGCCTGGCAGCTGATGTCGCTGCTGTTGGTCAGCCGGGTCGCGGTGGCGTTGACCTACACCGGCGGCGCGGCAGGAGTGGCGCACGGCACCGACCGCATGGCCTCTCTCCTGCTTGAGGCGGGGCTGCTGCTCCTGCTTTTCCTGCCCACTCTATGGTATATCCATGCGGCCAAAGGCATCGGCTCGCTGGAATACGCCTATGTGCAGTTCGGCCGGGGCGGCGCCGTCGTGGCGGTGCTTTATGCGCTGTACTGCCTGTATATCCAAAGCCTTGACCTGATTCAGTTTGATCATTTCGCTTCAACGGCCATGTCGCCCGACATCCCCCGCGTGCTGCTGTGCATCGCGCTGGTGGCGGCGGCGTTTGTAGCCGCGTTTTACGGGCTGGAGGCCGTGGCCCGCACCGCGGCGGTGATCGCCTTTTTCATGGTCCTGGCGATTGTTTTTCTCGGCCTCAGCCTGATCCCGGACATGAAGGCGCTGAATTTCCCGCCTCTGCTTTACGACGGCGCCGCCCCGGTGGTCAACGGGGCGCTGGAAAACCTGCCGCGTTTCCTTGAGCTGGGGGTGATTGCCCTTCTGGTCCCCTATGTCAAGGGAGTGAGCCGCGGCTATTCCTTCGGCATTCTCGCTGCTGCCGGGCTTGTACTCATCATGCAGGTTACGCTGGTCGGCGTGCTGGGGGATTACGGCGAGATGGTGACCTATCCCTATTATACGGCGGTGACTATTGTTCATTTCAGTATGCTGCAGCGGCTGGATATTCTGGTGGCTGCCCTCTGGATGGCCGGCATCTTTGTGAAAATGTCGTTTCTGGCCGTTCTGTTCCTGGGCTGCCTCAGGCAGGCGTTCGGGGATAAGCTCAAGGTGCTGTATGTTGCCGCAGGCGGGATTGCCGTCCTCACGGTCGGCCTGCTTTTCGGGGATACGCTGCTGGCGGCGGAGCACGGTTTCCTCTGGCTGGCGTCCACAATCCTGCTGCTTCTTTTTGCCGTGGCGCTGCCCGTCGTCCTTCTGGCGGCGAACGCCTGGCGGGTCAAGCGCAGGCAAAGGAAAGGAGAATCCCTATGAGGACATGGTTCCTGCTGGTCGCCGTCTTGCTGGGCATCGCTATGATCCCGAGCTGCCGCGAAAAATCCCAGATCAACAACCGGGTGGTGGTGACCGCCGTCGGCATTGACGACGCGGGGGAGGGGGGATGCGCCCTGTCGATCCAGGCCCTTGAAGCGCTCAAGATCGCCGGCAGTCTGACCAACCAGGAAAGCAACGCCACCGGCCTGTACCAGACGCAGGGGGAGTCGGTCGCTTCCGCCATGAAATCCTTTGTGACACAGACTGGGCGGAACACCTATCTGCTGCAAAACCGTGCGATCGTCCTTTCCCTTGACCAGGCGAAAAAGCAGCCGCTGCAGTCTACGCTTGATTATTTCCTGCGCAATACCGAAAGCCGCCCCGGGGTATACCTGGCCATCAGCCGCGGCAGCCCGGACGAGGTGCTCGGCATCCAGACCAGCAGCTATACGATCCCCTCGGAATACCTGGCCACCCTTCTGAGGGAGGGGCAGCGCTGGGGCTATTCGGCCGGCACCACCATGCTTGACGCGGAGCGGGCGATCAGCGGCATGTTTGACGCCTATCTCCCCATTGTCCGGGTAGAGGGGGAAGGGGAGGACGCGGCGATCCAGATGGACGGCACCGCCGTTTTCCGGCAGGGGGTATTCGCCGGGGAGCTGGACGCCAAAGAAACCCGCGGCCTGCTCTTTATTGAGAACGCACTGGAGCGCAGCGCCTTTACTATCCGTCAGGACGACGGGTCCGCCACCACCCTGGAACTGCAAAGCTCCCACACCAAGGTGTCGGTTGACCGGGCAGGGGATACCGCGGCCTTTACCATCCGGGTGACGGCCAAGGCAGAAATCGCGGAAGAGGCGGATGGGGACGGCCTGAAGGACAGCCAGCTCGCGCAGATTAACGATCGGCTGGCCCAAACCATTGAAGAGGAGGTCCGCGCCGCGGTGGAAAAAACGGTGATGGAATACGGCTGCGACGTGTTCGGCTTCGGCCGGCGGGTGATGCAGAAGGAGCCTGGCCTGATCCGCGGAAGGGAAGACGAGTGGCCCGAAAAGCTCAAGGAATGCGCTTACCATATTGAGGTGGAAACCTCTATCCGCAGCATCGGCGCCGATACCGGCGCCGACCCGAATCCGGTATCCTAGGTTCCGCATGGGCCGGCCGGAGGCTTGTTTTTTTCAGCGTGCAAGGGTACAATAAAGGCCGGAGGAGGTTCCTCTGGCCTTTACTGTATGTTACGGAATGGCGGATTCTTTTTTGGAAGGTGTTTGGATGCCGTCCCTTTTGTATTGTTCCACGGGCGCTTTTACCGGGCGCGTCAACGGGCGCGACCCGCAGCTTGCCGCCGACTACGCCTCTATGCTGGACTGCGACGGCCTGGAGGTCATGGTCTACGAGGACTGGTACGGCCGGTTGGATGCGATCGCCGCCCTGTATCGGGAGCGCGGGCTCCGCTGCCCGGTCGTCCACGCAGACAAGGTGATCGGCGACCGGATGAGCGCCCCGGAGCCCGAAGCGCTGGCCGACGCCCTGCGCCGCTTTGAGGAGAATTGCCGCTTTGCCGCGCTGCTGGGGGCGGGAATCATCGTCTGCCATATCTGGGGGGTGCCGGATTCGGACGCGCATCTTGCCGGTATCATCAACCGCACCGGCCGCCTGCTCGAAACCGCCGGACGGTACGGCCTGACGCTGGCGGCGGAAAACTGCGTCTGCGTCCATGGCAGCCCTTTGCGCCATATGGAGGAGCTGGCGGCGCGCTATCCCGCGATCGGCTTTACGCTGGATGTCCGCCCGGCGCAGTTCCACCGGGAGCTGCCCGCCTTTTTCCGCAGCGGCCTGTTTGAAGCGGGGCATATCCGGCATATCCACATCGGCGATTATGCCGGCGGATACAAGGAGTGGGACCAGCTGTATCCCATTCCCCATCCGGGGGAGGGGACGGTGGATTTCCCCGCTTTTTTCCGGGGACTCCGGGAAAAGCGGTACGACGGTGCGATGACGCTTGAATCGCCCTGCATCCTCCCGGACAGGGTGGATACCGACACCATAAACCGGGACCTGCGGTGGCTCCGGCAGCAGCGGGATACCCCGCCGGCTGGAATATAGGGGCTATGCCCCGCGGCCGCGGCGGTTCCCATAACCTCGCACGATGCGAATAAAAAGCCTGGGAAAGAAGGTCCCTTCTTTCCCAGGCTTTTTCCTCCCATGGAGCTTAAACCCATTGGCTGCGGGAGTTATAGGGGAGCTCGCCGGGCCAGGCTTCAAGGATTTCGGTATACCGCTGATAAGCGCGCCCTACCGCCGTCTCCCAGGAGAGGTAGATATGCCGGCCGGCGTTGGCCCCTACCTCGCGGATATGCTCCCGGCTCTGGCAGGCGTCAAGCAGGACCTGCCCGCAGGACTCGGCGTTTTCCTCCGCCAAAAAGCCGGAAAAATCGTGCTTTACCCCCTCCGCTGCGCAGCTGTCCCGCACCAAAAGGGTGGGGCAGTCGCAGGCGGCCGCTTCCTTTACCACGATGCCCGAGGTGTCGTAGGTGGAGGGGAAAAGGAACATGTCCGCCATGCTGTAGAACACCCGCAGGTATTCGCGGTCATAGACCGCGCCGGTAAAGGTCGCTTCGTTTTCCAAGCCGATTTCCGCGGCATATTTCCGGATATCCGGCGCGTCAAACCCATCCCCGACCAGGAAAGCGCGCAGCGGCACCCCGTGCTGCTTGAGGATGCGGAGGGAATCCAGCACCAGCCGCACGTTTTTGTACCACATCATCCGCCCGACAAAAAGGAATACGAATTCGTCGTCCTTGACGCCGTATTTGGCGCGGAGCTCTTCCACCTTTTCGGGCGCGGCCTTTCCGTAAGCAAAATCGGTGCCGTTTTCCATCACCCGGTAGCCGCCGCGGTAGCCGATGTTGCGCAGCGCCTTGCCGCAGCCCTCGGTCACCACCCATACCTCGTCCGCGTTGTTGATATTTTCCAGCATAAAGCGCAGGGCGATTTTCCGAAAGCCGCTGAGCTTGATCCGCTTGGCGATATCAATGTCAAATTTTGTGTGATAGGTGAGCACCACCGGCACCTTTGGCTTGCGGTTGATGTTCTGCACCAGCACCGACGAGGCGAAGGGCGCGTGGACGTGCATCAGGTCAAAATGCTTGCCCCGCAGCTTGATAAGGGTTTCAATGTCAAAGGGATTGCCCGCCCGGTAGCCGATGCGGCGGTCCAGAGGGATCGAGCGGTAGCGGAACACCTCAAAGGGATATTGATCAACAACGTCTTTATATTTCGGCGTGACCACCGTCACGTCGCAGTACTTTTCCTGCATCACGCCGGCATAGTTTTTCACGGCCTGCGCGACACCGTCAATGGTGGGCGGGAAAGAATCGTTGAACTGGCCAACCTTCAATCTGCTCATCGGATACCAAGCCTTCCTTTTCTCTCGTCTCGGAGTATTCTTATTTTACACCGGAGGGGCCGGCTCTTTCAAGGCGCAATTATGAAGTTCTGCATAAGATTGAAGGAAAATCCGGAAAAGGCCGGCGGAAAAAATCCGTACAATCTGTAGAAATTGCCGTTGGGGTGACCTATGGGCAAACTTCCTGCAAATTAAGTATTTCCTCTTGCTTGAAAATACGGTATAATATTTACTACATAGAGAATAAGGAAAGGGTCGTAGCTATGGCGAAGAGTTTTACCGTTTCTCTTGAAGATTTGATTAAGGAAACCGGGCTGGAAACCCTCTATATGCCGGTAAAGCCGGAAGAGGTGCTGATATCCTCAAGCGAGGTCAACCGCCCCGGGCTCCAGTTCGGCGGGTATTTCGACTATTTTGACAGCGACCGCATCCAGGTTATCGGCAAAAGCGAATCGGGGTATCTTGAAGACCTGCCCGACGAGGTGCGGGCCGTCCGGGTAGACGATTTCGTTTCCCGCCGCCCGCCCGCGGTCGTCATATCCCGCAACATGGACGTAATGCCGGAGCTTCAGGAGAGCTGCGTCAAATATGCCGTGCCGCTGCTGCGTACGGCGGAGGCGACCTCCAGCTACCTGGCGACGCTGATCGCGTACCTGAACGTCCAGCTGGCGCCCCGCATTACCCGCCACGGCGTCTTCGTTGAGGTATACGGCGAAGGCATTCTGCTCATCGGCGACAGCGGCGTGGGGAAAAGCGAGACGGCGATTGAGCTGATTAAGCGCGGCCATCGGCTGATTGCGGACGACGCGGTCGAGATCCGGCGGGTTTCCGCCAAGACGCTGGTCGGCTCCGCGCCGGAAAATATCCGCCATTTTATTGAGCTGCGGGGCATCGGCATCGTCAACGCCCGGCGGATTTTCGGCATGGGCGCGGTTAAGATGACGGAAAAAATCGATATTGTGATCCAGCTGGAGCAATGGGATTCGGAAAAGGTGTACGACCGGATGGGGCTGGATAACGAATACGCGGAAATCCTCAATATCACCGTGCCGCTGCTGACCATCCCGGTCAAGCCGGGCCGCAACCTGGCGATCATTATTGAAGTGGCGGCCATGAACAACCGCCAGAAGAAGATGGGCTACAACGCGGCGCAGGAGCTGATGCACAATCTGGGCATGGATGCGAACGCGCCGGTGCCCCCGGAAATCCAGCTGGAATGGAACCGCTTTTGACGCCGGCCGCCTAAACCGCGGCCAGACCCGCCCTTCCGCCGGCAGCGGCGGAGACATCCCCGGGAAAGGAAGACCAGTTTGAGTAAATCGCCTGTTTCTTATACTGTGGCGGCGGATCTGCACTGCCATACCGTCGCCTCCACCCATGCGTACAGCACCGTGACCGAGCTGGCGCAGGCCGCTGCAGAGCGGGGGCTTGCGGCGGTCGGCTGTACCGACCATGCGCCGGCGATGCCGGATGCGCCCCACCTCTGGCATTTCCACAACCTGAGCAGCCTGCCGGATTTCATCGCCGGCGTCCGCGTCCTCCGTGGGGCGGAGGCCAATGTCCTGGGACCGGACGGGAAGCTTGATCTTGACGAGGAAACCCTCTGCGACCTGGAACTGGTGGTGGCGTCGATGCACCGGCAGACCATGCCCCCCTCCACTGTGGAGGAATGCACCGCCGCCTGGCTGGCGGTGGCGGCCAATCCGCAGGTGGACATCATCGGCCATTCCGGTTCGCCGCAGTTTGCCTACGACTATGAGAGGGTGATCCCTGAATTCGGCCGGCAGGGCAAGGCGGTCGAGATCAACGAGGGGACCTTCCGCGTGCGGCGTTCTTCCGCCCCGAACTGCCGGCGGATCGCGGAGCTGTGCAAAAAATACGGCGTTGCGATCGTTTTGGATTCCGACGCGCATTACCATGCCCAGGTGGGGGACTTCCCCCACGGCTTTGCGCTGCTGCGCGAAGTGGATTTCCCACAGGAATTGATTGTCAACGGCAGCGTGGAAA
The DNA here is from genome assembly GCA_904419005.1 of Candidatus Avimonas faecium. GTDB lineage: Bacteria > Bacillota > Clostridia > Oscillospirales > Acutalibacteraceae > Avimonas > Avimonas faecium. Next base: position 14,332 of record CAJFQI010000035.1, read on the forward strand.
GCCTTAACGCCTTTTTCCGCCGCCGGGGCAGGAAGATATCCCTATAGCGGGCGCATCCACACCGAAAACGGCGATGCTACGCCCTGCGCAGGGGCTGGCGGGCGTCTATTTCCCCGCGGACTGCCGTATACTAAAGCGTGCCTTCCGCGGCGGCAGGCACGCTTTGCCCGTTGGGGCGAGCTTTCTGAAAATAAGAACGGACGGAGGAACCGCTTTGCTGCTGACCGGACTGACAGAGGAACTCCGCGCCTTATCCTGCCAGGTGGAGGAACAGGCGCCCATGTCGCGCTATACTTCGTTTCAAATCGGCGGGCCGGCCGATTGGCTGGTGACCGCCCCCGATGCAGGGGCGGCGGAAGGGGTGCTGTCGCTCTGCCGGCAGAGGGGCGTGCCCGTTCTTTTCCTGGGAAATGGCACCAATATGCTGGTCAGCGACCAAGGGGTGCGCGGCGTGGTGCTCCGCTTGGCGGGGGACGGCGGGATAGCCCTTCAGGGGGAGACGATCCGCTGCCCGGCGGGGCTTCCCCTGAAGCGCCTCTGCCGTTTTGCCAGGGACCATGGCCTGGCGGGGCTGGAATTCGCTTACGGGATCCCGGGGACGGTTGGCGGCGCGGTCTATATGAACGCCGGCGCTTACGGCGGCCAGATGGACGATGTGCTCCTTGAGGCGGAGGCGCTGTACCCCGACGGCAGCCTGCGGACGGTCTCCCGGCAGGAGATGGCGCTCGGCTACCGACGCAGCGTGTTTATGGGGCAGGAGGCGGTCGTCGTTTCGGCGGCCGTGCGCCTTAAGCCGGACGACCCGGCGCAGATCAGTGCCAGGATGGAGGAGTTTCTTCGCCGCCGCCGGGAGAAGCAGCCGCTGGAATACCCCAGCGCGGGGAGCTTTTTCAAGCGGCCGCCGGGGCATTATGCCGGCGCGCTGATTGAAAGCAGCGGGCTGAAGGGCTTTGCGGTCGGCGGGGCGCAGGTCAGCGAAAAGCACGCGGGCTTTGTTATCAACCGCGGGGGCGCGACCTGCGCGGATGTGCGCTCCCTGGCCGCCCAGGTACAGGAAAAGGTTTACCGCGACCACGGCGTGCAGCTGGAGCCGGAGGTCCGCTTTATCGGCTGAGCCGGGGCGGCCCCGGGGAGCGGCGGGAAACGCCGCAGGGAGGAACAGGAATGGACAGGAAAGGGTGAGGAGTCATGGAATTCGTCATTGTGACCGGCTTGTCCGGTGCGGGGAAATCCCGGGCCATCACGGCGCTTGAGGACATCGGCTTTTACTGTGTGGACAACATGCCGCCGATGCTTCTGCCGAAGTTTGCGGAGCTTTGCCTACAGTCGGAGGACCGCCTGTCCCGGGTGGCGATGGTGGTGGACGTGCGCGGCGGGCAGATGTTTGACGATCTTTTTGACAGCCTGCAGGAGCTCCGCCGGATGGGGATTGATTACAAGATCCTGTTTTTGGAATGCGACGACCAGGTCCTGGCGCGTCGGTATAAGGAGACCCGCCGCCAGCATCCCCTGATCGGGGAGGATATCCGTACCGTGTACCAGGCGGTGGCGGCCGAGCGGCAGCTCCTCAAGCCGCTGCTTGACCAGACCGATTACCTGATTGACACCACCCATCTTTCCTCTGCCCAGCTCAAGGAGCGGGTGACCGACCTGTTCCTGGGGGATCATACCCAGGCGATGCTGGTGCAGTGCATGTCCTTCGGTTTCAAGTACGGCTACCCGGCGGAGGCCGACCTGATGTTTGACGTGCGCTGCCTGCCCAACCCGTTCTATGAGCCTGAGCTCAAGCACAAAACCGGCCTGGACGCCGATGTGCGGGATTATGTGCGGGAAAACGATGCCACCCGCGGCTTTGAGCAGCGGCTTTACAGCTTGGTTGATTACCTCCTCCCGCTGTACGCAGACGAGGGCAAGAGCCAGTTGGTGATCGCCATCGGCTGTACCGGCGGCAAGCACCGCTCGGTTGCCCTGGCGGAAGCGCTTTCGGCGCATATCAAAGAGGCTGGGGGCCGCGTGGTGGTCAACCACCGCGATATCGGCAAGCTGTAGCCCGGCGGCGGGCCCGGAGAGGTCTGCCGTGAGAAAGGAGAAGGCCATGTCGTTTTCTTCTAAGGTCAAGGACGAGCTGTCCCGCTTCCGGCCGGCGAACGCCTGCTGTGCCGCGGCGGAGGCTTATGGATTGGCGGAATGCGGGCACGCCTTTTCCCCTTCCGCGGTTTCCCTTCAGACTGAAAATCCCGTGGTCGCCGCGGTCTACCGGGAATTCCTCTCCCAGGTCTGCGTCCTGCCGGGCGACGCCTGGCAGGACGACGCGCGTTCCAGCGGGACACACATTGTCACCCTGCCGCAGGAGCGGCACCGTCTGCGGGTGCTGGAGCGGTTCGGCCACGCGGCAGGGGAGGTGTCCCTGCGGCTGAACCGGGCAAACCTTGAATGCGAGGAGTGCCCGGCCGCTTACCTCCGCGGGGCGTTCCTGGCCTGCGGCACGGTGACCAACCCCAGCGCGGATTATCACATGGAGTTCAGCATCCCCCATTACCCTCTCAGCCGCGATCTGCTGGCCTTGATGCAGGAGCTGGGCTTCCGTGCCCGCCTGGTACGCCGCAAGGGGAGCCAGGTGGTGTACCTCAAGGAAAGCGAGCAGATTGAGGACGCGCTGACCTTGATGGGGGCGACCGGCGCCTCCCTGGAGCTGATGAACGTCAAGATGGTCAAGGATATCCGCAATGCCGCCAACCGCATCGCCAACTGCGAAAACGCCAATATTGATAAAACGGTGGCGGCCTCCCTGGCGCAGGTGGAGGCGATCCGGAAGATCACGGAAAAGCAGGGGCTGGACGGCCTGCCGGAGGAGCTGCGGGAGCTGGCCCGGCTGCGGCTGGAAAACCCGGAAATGTCCCTGCGGGAGCTGGGCGAGCAGCTTTCCGAGCCGCTCAGCCGTTCGGGCGTGAACCACCGCCTGCGCCGGATTATGGAGCTTGCGGACAAGCTGGGATGAGGCGGCTTGAGCGCTTGAGCGGGAAGGGAGAGGCGGTGAGAGAGGCTGGCGTTTTGTGCCTTTCCCATTGGCTTTTCTTGCAGCTGGAGCCGCTTTCAGCGGCATAGCGGCGGCCGGAGGACGCCGGCGATGGGGCGGCGCCGGTGCTGTGCCTCGGCGCCGGGATTGGTTATTTCCTTCCACCTTCCCCCTTTCTTCCCCAGCGCGTCCCGTCGCTGTTTCTGCTGTACCGCAGGGGGGTTCTGATCGGTGCCGCTCTTCCGCCTGCGGCGGTGCGCCTGGCCGGGCGGCGCCGGATTGGGAAGAGCGTTGGGGAGACGGGCCGTCTCTGACCCGGCCTTTGATGCAAGGAGGATTCCGATGGCTTTTGTCCATTTACATGTCCACAGCGAATACAGCCTTTTGGACGGCGCCTGCCGGATTGAAGGGCTGGTGGAGCGTGTCAAGGCGCTGGGGCAGACCGCGGTGGCGGTGACCGACCACGGCGTGATGTACGGCGCGGTGGAATTCTATAAAGCGGCAAAAAAAGCCGGGATCAAGCCGATCATCGGCTGTGAAGTCTATGTCGCGGCCCGCACCCGCTTTGACAAGGTGCATGAGCTTGACGGAGAGCACAATCACCTCATCCTGCTGTGCAAGGACGAAACCGGCTACCACAATTTAATCAAGCTGGTATCGGCGGGGTGGACGGAGGGCTTTTATTCCAAGCCCCGTGTTGACCATGAACTGCTCGAGCAATACCACGAGGGCCTGATCTGCCTGTCCGCCTGCCTGGCGGGGGAGATCCCCCGCGCCCTGCTGCGGGGGGATTTCGACGGAGCGAAGGAGACCGCCCTGTGGTACGACCGGCTGTTCGGCCGGGGGAATTATTACCTTGAGCTCCAGGACCACGGGCTGAGCGAGCAGAAAAGCATCAACCCCCATCTGATCCGGATTGCCAGGGAAACCGGCATCCCGCTGGTCTGCACCAACGATGCGCATTATCTCTCCAGGGAGGACGCCCGGGTGCAGCAGGTGCTTTTATGCATCCAGACCAACACCACCGTCAACGAGCCCTCCAAAATGGCGTTTGAAACCGACGAGTTCTACCTGAAATCCGAACAGGAGATGCGCGCCCTTTTCCCGGCGATCCCCGAGGCGTTTGACAACACCCTGCGGATTGCGGATCAGTGCAATCTTACCTTTACATTCGGACACACCCAGCTCCCCGAATTCCACGCGCCGGGCGGGGACAGCGCCGCTTATTTCCGCCGGCAGTGCTGGGACGGCCTGCACCGCCTGTACGGGGAGGAGCCCGATCCGGCGGTCGTGCAGAGGCTGGAATACGAGCTGGACACCATTGAAAAGATGGGCTATGTTGACTATTACCTGATCGTCAATGATTTTGTCCAGTACGCCAAGAGCCACGACATTCCCGTGGGGCCGGGCCGCGGCTCGGGCGCGGCGAGCCTGTGCGCCTACTGCATTGGGATCACCGGTATTGACCCGATCAAGTACAACCTCCTGTTTGAGCGCTTCCTCAACCCGGAACGGGTGAGCATGCCCGATTTTGACATCGACTTCTGCAACGAAAAGCGCCAGCAGGTGATCGATTACGTCATCGGCAAATACGGGGCGGACCATGTGGCGCAGATCGTCACCTTTGGGACGATGGCGGCCCGCGCCGCCATCCGGGACGTGGCGCGGGCGCTGGGGCTTCCTTATGCCGTGGGAGACCGGGTGGCCAAGCTGGTGCCGTGGGAGCTTAAGATGACGCTTGATAAAGCCCTCGCCCAGTCCAAGCCGCTCCGGGAGCTGTACGAAACCGACCCGTCGGTGCGGGAGTTGGTGGACATGGCCAAAAAGGTGGAGGGGATGCCCCGCCACGCCTCCACCCATGCGGCGGGAGTGGTGATCACCGCCCGCCCGGTCAACGACTACGTCCCCCTGTGCGTCAACGGGGAGGCCGTCGCCACCCAATACACCATGACCATCCTTGAGGAGCTGGGGCTTCTCAAGATGGATTTCCTCGGCCTGCGCAACCTCACCATCATTGACGACGCGCAGAAGATGATCCGCCGGCGTCAGCCGGATTTTGATATCCACAGCATTTCGGTGGAGGAGCCCAAGGTCTACGAGATGATTGCGCAGGGCAACACCGAAGGGGTGTTCCAGTTTGAATCGGGGGGGATGAAGCGGGTCCTTACCAGCCTGGTGCCCACCTGCCTGGAGGACCTGATCGCGGTGCTCGCCCTTTACCGTCCCGGTCCGATGGATTCGATCGCCAAATACATTTATAACCGCCAGCATCCGGAGCAGGTGCGGTACCTGCATCCGAAGCTGGCGCCGATCCTTAGCGTGACCAACGGCTGCATTGTCTACCAGGAACAGGTGATGCAGATTTTCCGGGAGCTGGCGGGGTACTCGCTCGGGCGCGCGGACATTGTCCGCCGGGCGATGTCCAAGAAGAAGCACGACGTGATGGAGCGGGAGCACGACATCTTCATCAACGGGCTTGTCCGGGAGGACGGGACGGTTGAGGTGGAAGGCTGCCTGCGGCGCGGCGTTTCCAAGGAGGTGGCCGAAGAGGTCTTTGCCGATATGTCCTCCTTCGCCTCCTATGCGTTTAACAAGGCGCACGCCGCCGCCTACGCGCTGGTATCCTATCAGACGGCCTGGCTCAAATGCTTTTACCCGCAGGAGTACATGGCCGCCCTGCTGACCAGCGTGTTTGAAGGCAGCGGCAAGGTCGCCGCCTACATCGCGGAATGCGGCCGGATGGGGATCGCGGTGCTTCCTCCCTCGGTCAATGAGAGCCGCGCGGATTTCACGGTGGTGCCCGGCCAGGGGATCCGCTTCGGGCTGCTGGCTATTAAGAACCTGGGCCGGGGCCTGATTGCGGAGCTGGTGCGCGAACGGGAGGAAAACGGCCCCTACCGCAGCTATTATTCCTTTTGCGAGCGGCTCTCCACCCGGCGGGAATTCAACCGCCGGGCGCTGGAAAGCCTGGTGCGCAGCGGGGCGCTGGACGGCCTGGGGGCCAACCGCCGGCAGATGATCGAGTCGATGGACCTGTTCCTCGGCTTGCTTGAGGAGAGGAACCGGCGCAACCTCTCCGGGCAGATGGGCTTTTTTGACTTGCCGGAGCAGGAAGGCTACGGTGAGCCCGCCCTTCCGGATTTGCCGGAGTACCCCTACGCGGAGCTGCTGGCCATGGAAAAGGAGATCACCGGCCTGTATATGTCCGGCCACCCGCTCAAGCCCTATGCCGATAGGTACCGGGCGGTAAAGGCCGCCCGGATTGACCAGATCCTGGCGAGCGCGGAAGAGGGAGAGGGCGACTATAAGGACGGGGACACGGTGACGCTGCTGGGGATGGTCGGTTCGGTAAGGCAGAAAACCACCCGCAGCAACGCGGCCATGGCCTATGTCACGTTTGAGGATCTTTATGGTACGATGGAACTCCTTTTCTTCCCCAAGGTATTGGCGGGCTGCGCCTCTAAGCTCCAGAACGGCAGCGTGCTGCTTGTCCGCGGGCGGCTGAGCATGCGGGAGGACGAGGAGCCCAAGCTCCTGGTCGATGCCGTTTCCCCGGCTCCGGAGCCGGGAAGCGCGCTGCCGCCGGCTGCCGCGCCGTCTCCGGACGGCGGAGAGGGAAGGGCGCCCGCGGAACCCCGGAAGAAATCCTCCCATCCGGGGTTGTACCTGCGGGTATCCTCCCAGCACGGGGCGGATTACCGGCGCGCCTGCCTGGTGACCGGGATTTTTGACGGGCCGGTCCCGCTCTACTTCCGGTTTCAGGACACGGGGAAGCTGCTGAGGGCGCCGGCATCCATGGCGGTGTGGCCCAACGAGGTGATGCTCCGGGAGCTGCGGTCTATCCTGGGCGCGGCAAATGTCGCCGTTGTGGAATAAACCGCACAGCGGGGCACATTTGGCCAATCTTTTTGCCGTATTGGTGCCGCGGCCTCCGGAACGGGCCCCTTCCCCGGTTGAATAGACAAATAGGGAGGGGAAAGTCGCCGGATATTCTATATAAGGTGGCTCTTGATATTTTCTTGTCAAATAGTGTATAATACGGAATGTTCAGCAAAAAAGCCGCCGTCAATAGCGGCGATGCGACAGGATTAAGGAGAGGATTCCCAATGGCGATTAAGAGGATTGCCGTATTGACCAGCGGCGGCGACGCGCCGGGCATGAATGCCGCGATTCGTTCGGTGGCCCGCACGGCGCTCAGCAAGGGCGTTGATATTTTTGGTGTATACCGCGGCTATAACGGCCTGATCAACGGGGATATTTTCCCCATGAACCTGCGCAGCGTGTCGGATATTATCCACCGCGGCGGTACGATGCTGTATACCGCGCGCAGCCCCGAATTCTGCACTGAGGAAGGGATGCAGAAGGCGATCAAGACCTGCCGGGAGAACGGGATTGAAGGCGTGGTCGTGATCGGCGGCGACGGTTCCTTCCGCGGCGCGCAGGATCTCACCCGCCGCGGCCTGCCCTGCATCGGCATCCCGGGGACGATTGACAACGATATTTCCTGCTGCGAGCATACCATCGGCTATGATACCGCGATGAACACCTGCGTGGAAATGGTTGATAAGCTGCGCGATACGGCGCAGTCCCACGACCGCTGCAGCGTGGTTGAGGTAATGGGGCGCCATGCCGGTTACTTGGCCCTGAACGTCGGCATTGCGGTAGGCGCGACCAGCATCGTTGTGCCGGAAGTCCCCTTTGATTTCAAAAGGGATATCCTTGACCGGATGAAGGCTACCTCCGAAACCGGCAAGAAGCACTTTATCATCGTCGTGGCGGAAGGCGTCGGCCATGTCATAGAGCTGGCAGAGCGGATTGAAAAGGAAACCGGCGTGGAAAGCCGCGCCACCATCCTCGGCCATGTGCAGCGCGGCGGTTCGCCCACCCTGCGCGACCGTGTGCTGGCAAGCCAGATGGGCTACCACGCGGTGGAACTGCTGATAGAAGGCAAGAGCAACCGCGTAGTGGCCATCCAGAGCGACAAGATTGTGGACTTCGACATTGAGGAAGCCCTGCAGATGAAGAAGCCCTTTGATTTTGAATTGTTCAACATGGCTCACGAGATTTCCATCTGACCCTTTGACGTTAGAAAGCAGACAGGCAAACCGCCTGTCTGCTTTTTCGCAGGAGGGCTGGCTTGGGCGCTTCGGCTGTGGAAACCGCTACGCCGGCCTGCTATAATAAAGTCGGGGCGAAAGCCCGAGGGCTGTTCGCGCGCGGCTTTCCGCGGCGGGAAGGACAGCGGCAATAGGGGAAAAGCATGGAGAGCAATATAAGCCAAGGAAAGAAGGAGTTGCAATGGCCAAGCTGGTAGAGGTCACGGGGAAGGGCAAGCAGAAGGAAACGGCGGCCCTGGCGGCGGAGATCTGGCAGGAATATTACCATGAGCTTCTGGGTGAGCGGCAGATCGCCTATATGCTCGAGAAATTTCAGAGCGAGCAGGCGATTGCCCAGGAGGAGGCGGACGGGTACCGCACCTTTTGGATTTTGCCGGAGGGGCAGGAGGAACCGGCCGGCTATTTTATGATCCGCCTGAACGACCCGCCGGGGAAGCTCTTCCTTTCCAAGCTTTACCTGCGGTCTAACTTCCGAGGCCGGGGCTTTTCCCGCTTGGTGTTCCAATATCTCAAGGAGCTTGCCGGCGAACAAGGTCTGCACGCGATTTGGCTGACCGTCAACAAGGGCAACGCGACCAAGAGCATCTACGAGCATTACGGCTTGTCTGTCACGGACAGCACCGTCGCAGATATCGGCGGCGGCTATGTCATGGACGATTACATCATGGAGATGCCGGTTTAGTGCCCGTAGGCGTGAGGGCGCTTCCCCTTTTTTGAAGGGGAAAGAAGCCCGGCTATGATGAATATATGCCACAGACAAGGGGAGTGCTGTAATGGTGCAGGAAAAGGCGGCGCCTTTTGGGGATGCCGCCGCGATTATCGTAGCTGCCGGCAGCTTTACCCGCATGGGGGGGATCCCCAAGCAGCTTGTTCCTCTGGCGGGCCGTCCGGTGATCGCCCACACGGTGGCAGCGTTTGAACAGAGCGGCGCCATCCGGGAAATCGTCTTGGTTGCCCGGCCGGAGGAGCAGGAAGCGCTGCGGACGATATGCCGGGAAAACGGCTTTGCGAAGGTCAAGGCCATCCCGCCGGGCGGGCGGACGCGGCAGGAATCGGTCGCGGCGGGGCTCGCCTGCTTGTCCGAGGGGCCGGCGTATTACGCGATCCACGACGGGGCCCGGCCGCTGGTCACGCCGGAAATGATTGACGGCACGATCCGGGCCGCCCGGCGGTATCGGGCCGCCTCTGCCGCTGTGAGGGTCAAGGATACGGTGAAAATTGCCGATGCCGACGGCTTTGTGGAGTCCACGCCGGACCGCCGCCGCCTTTGGAACGTGCAGACGCCGCAGGTGTTTGAAGCTGCCCTGTATCGGCAGGCGATGCGGGAAGCCGCAGAAAAGGGGTTAGACTTTACGGACGATTGTCAGCTCCTTGAGCGGATGGGCGTACGGGTATTCTTGTATGAGACGGATTATACCAACCTAAAAATAACGACGCCGGAGGATCTCCCGATCGCGGAGCGTCTGCTCCAGGCGAGGAAGTCGGACGAAGTGTAAAAAGGCGGAGAAGGAAGGCGGAAAAATTGCGGATTGGCCATGGTTATGACGTTCACCGCTTTGCCCCGGGACGGAAGCTAATCCTGGGCGGGGTGGAAATTCCTCATGTGAAGGGCCTTTTAGGGCATTCGGATGCCGACGTACTGGCCCACGCGGTTTCGGACGCCCTTTTAGGCGCTGCGGCGCTCGGGGATATCGGCGGGATGTTCCCCGATACCGATCCCCGCTATCAGGGGGCGGACAGCCTCTTGCTTTTGGAAAAGGTGATGCAGGCCGTCCGGCAGGAGGGATGGAAGCTGGGGAATCTTGACGCGACGGTGATTGCGCAGGCGCCGAAGCTCCAGCCCTGGATCCCCCGGATGAGGGAAAAGCTGGCGGCAGCCTGCAGGGTGGAGCTGTCCCAGATCAGCGTGAAGGCGACCACGGAGGAGGGGCTCGGCTTTACCGGCCGGGAGGAAGGCATCGCCGCGCACGCGGTCTGCCTGCTTCTGCCGATATCGGGTGAGCCGGAATAGCTTCCTGCGCTGTGCCATGCCAAGGCGGAAGGCAGCCGGCGGTCAAAACCCGCCGGCTGCCTTCCGCCTTTACAGGCCGCCGCTAAGGCGGCTTGTTCTTTCGTCTTGGGGTTCTCGCTGCCGACAAACAGGTCAAGATATTCTTTGAGCGGATGGGGGTTGCCGCCATATTCTCTTGCAGCCGATTTTTGATGTATTCCTCCATCACTTTTTGCTGCGGCCAGCCGTAATAATATATGCAGGTTGGTGCCAAAGATTTGTCGCAGCACCTGCATAGGCAGCCGGCCGGTAACCACGCGCTTGCGTGCAAAGGGGAGCATTGCTCGGTAGTGGAATAAGGGAGCGTACAAGCCGGCTCCACATGCCTCGGGGGATAGAATTCATCCTGTGGGGATTTTCTCCCAAGCGCCTGCCGTATCGGCAGGCGCTTTCCCGCAGATAATGGGCATTCCGGCAATATGCGTGCGAGAGGATATGTCCCAGCACAAACGGCTGCTATACACCGGCGTTGTTTAAGAAAATCGAGATTTTGCATTCAAATTAAAATTTTCTGCAATAAAACCCGGACCCTGTGCATTAATAGGGTGACAGGGGCAAGGAAGGAGTACGGACTATGTTTTTCTTTTGTATGACGTTAGCAATTGCAGAAACGGCGGCCAGAGCGCCGGCGCCGGAGGAGAAGCTGCTTGCGGAGATTGCGCAGGGCAGCGAGGAGGCGCTCCGTACCCTCTATGTCGAGACATCCGCAGCGGTATACGGCTTTGCTCTGTCAATCCTGAAAAACCCGCACGATGCCGAGGACGTGATGCAGGAAACCTATATCCGCCTGTGCGGTGCGGCGTCTGCCTACCGGCCCGAGGGCAAGCCGATGGCCTGGATCCTGACCATCGTGCGCAACCTGGCGCGTATGCGGCTGCGGGAGGCAGGCCGTACCGTCCTGCCCGACTCTCCGGAGCAGTGGCCCGACGAGGGGAAGCTTTTCCACAGCGAAAGCGACGACCGTCTGGTGCTTGAGGCGGCCATCCGCCTGCTTTCGGATGAGGAAAGGCAGATTGTGATGCTGCACGCGGTTTCCGGTCTCAAGCACCGGGAGATCGCGGCGCTGCTGGAGCGGCCGCTGTCCACCGTCCTGTCCCGTTACCATCGGGCATTGGGCAAGCTGCGGCGGGAGCTTGCCGGCACACTGCAGGAGGGTCAAGCCGCCCCTGCCCACTAGGAAGCACCCAGAAGGAAACATTGCCGGCTTATGAAAGGAGAGGCAATTCATGAATCGCAGTAATCCAAAGAAAGACCAAGCCAACCGTAAACAGCGCAATCAGGAGATTGAGCGGCGTTTAGCCGACGAGGTCCGTGCGGCGACCCCCGATGTGATGCAGGAGGTCCTGGCTGCCTCCCGCACGGCAGTCGGTATGGGCAACGTGACGGAGATCACGGCGGCAAAGCGTCCCCGCAGGCTGTGGAGAGGCCTGGCCGCTACCGCGGCGGCCATCTCATCCAGCTGGATGTCAACCCCAGCATTGAAATGACGGTGAGCCGTTCGGAGAAGGTGCTCTCCGCGCAGGCGCTCAACGAGGACGCCAAGGCGATCATAGGGAATATGGATCTTAAGGGCGCTTCCCTTGACGTGGCGATGAACGCGCTGATCGGTTCAATGCTGCGCAACGGGTATATTGACGAACTGGCCAACTCCATCCTGATTACGGTGGAAAACCGGGACGAGGCCAAGGGGCAGACCCTCCAGGCGCGGCTTTCCGCTGAGGTGGAACAGATCCTTCAGGCCAGCCAGGTGGACGGCGCCGTCCTCAGCCAGACCACGGCGGCGGACGACGAGCTCAGCCAGCTTGCCGAGCAGTATGGCATCTCTGTGGGCAAGGCGTCCCTCATCCGGCAGCTGGTGGCGGCGGACAGCATGCTGGACTTCGCCTCCTTAGCGAAGCTCCCGATCAACGACCTAAACCTGCTGGCATCCTCCCGCCAGATCGCCCTGGACGGCGTATCCTCAAGCGGCCAGGCGAGCAGCGGCGCCTACATCGGGGAGGAGCGGGCCAAGGCGATCGCTTTCGCACAAGCCGGTGCGCAGGAGGCCGTCGTGACCCGCCTTGAGGTTTCCCTGGACTGCGACGACGGCCGGATGCTGTACGAAGTGGAGTTCCATTTTAACGGGTACGAGTACGATTACGAAATTGACGCGACTACCGGCGAGGTGTGGAAAACCGAACGGGAAGAGGAGCCCGGCCGCCCGGCGGGGACGGGCAATACCGGCACAACGACAGCGAATACAAACGGCACTACGTCCAGCACTCCGCCGACTGCCACGACGGCCGCCCCTTCTTCCGGACGCCTTACCGCGGATCAGGCGCTGAGCGCCGCACTGTCCCACGCGGGGGTTTCCGCCCAGTCGGCATACGATAAGAGCATTGAGCTGGATTACGATCACGGCATGGCGGTGTATGAAATCGAGTTCAGCAGCGCCGGGGTGGAATACGAGTACGAAATCAACGCCGCTACCGGCGAGGTGCTCACGTGGAAGAGCGAGGGGGACGACCGCCCGGCCTTGCCCCCCTCAAGCGGCCAGGAGATCGGCATAGAGCAGGCCAAGGAGCTGGCGCTTCAGCGCGCGGGGATTACCGGCGACGTCCGCTTCCTCAAGGAAAAGAGGGAATACGACGACGGCCGCTTGATCTATGAACTGGAATTCCGGTCCGGCGGCATTGAATACGAATGCGAAATTGACGCGGTGAGCGGCGCGATCCGGAACTGGGACAGCGATTGGGACGATTAAGCGCGGGTACCCTACACAGACAAAAGCCGGGCGGCGCCTATGCGCCGCCCGGCTTTTCCCCATCCTGAGGAATGGTTTTTTCAAGCGCCTCCGCTTGTCGGCGCTTCCGGGAGGCCGCGTGCCGGATGCCGCGATTAAATCTGCTTTTTGATGTGTTCAAGCGCGCCCTTTTCCAGCCGGCTGACCTGGGCCTGGCTGATGCCGATCTCGGAGCTGACCTCGATTTGGGTCATCCCCTTGAAAAAGCGGAGGTACAGGATCCGTTTCTCCCGATCGTTCAGGTTGCGGATCGCCTCCTTCAGGGCGATTTCATCCAGCCAGTTCTTGTCGTCGTTGTGATCCCCGACCTGATCCATTACATAGATGGTGTCCCCGCCGTCGGAATACACCGGTTCGTACAGGGAGACCGGTTCAACGATTGATTCCAGCGCCAGGACGACCTCCTCCTTGGGCAGGCCCATCGCCTTGGCGACCTCCTCAATCGTCGGATCGCGGAGCTGTTCGTTCGTCAGCCGCTCCTTGACCTGCATCGCCTTGTAGGCGACGTCCCGCATCGAGCGGCTGATCCGGATGCTGTTGTTGTCCCGCAGATACCGGCGGATCTCCCCGATAATCATCGGCACGGCATAGGTGGAGAAGCGGACGTTTTGGCTGATGTCGAAATTGTCGATGGCCTTAATCAGGCCGATGCAGCCCACCTGGAACAGGTCGTCCAGGTTTTCCCCGCGCTGGGTGAATCGCTGGATGACGCTGAGGACCAGGCGGAGGTTGCCGTTGACCAGCTCTTCCCGGGCCTTGGCGTTCCCGCCGTGCATTTCCTTGAGCAGCCGCATCTTTTCGCTTTCGCTGAGCACCTTCAGGTTGCTGGTGTTGACCCCGCAGATTTCCACCTTGTTATACAACACGGCATCGCCCTCTCCGCAAAATGTTACCTTCTCAGTATTGCCGCCTGCGGGGAGAACATGCAAAAAATCGGCAGGGGAAAGAAGAAAATCCTCAAGCGTGAGCTTTTCTTCCTTGGCTCCTGTCGCTCAAAGCGTTTCGGCTGTTTTGATGAGGGCGGGTTTCACTGGAAAAGCGGCCCGGACAAGCCGGCCGGAGGAGGGCCTATCCTTTCACTGGACCGCTCTCGCGCCTATGGCGGGCGGCGGGAGGGCGCGCCGGCTGGCGGCGGTTCCGGCAAAAGGCGGCGTAAGGAGGCCGGCGGCCTGCTTTTCTGCTTCCCTGCTTTCCTGCTTCTCACAACGACTTTTCAAAATCCTTTTTCAGCCGTTTGATGATCTTTTTTTCCAGCCGGGAAATATAGGACTGGGAGATGCCCAGCAGGTCGGCGACTTCCTTCTGGGTATGCTCCCTGTTGCCGTTGATGCCGAAGCGCAGGCACATGATGAACTGCTCCCGTTCGGTCAAATGGGAGATGCAGTCCAGCAGCAGGTTTTTTTCCGCCTCCTGTTCAATGTTGCGGTTGACCACGTCCGGATCGCTGCCCAGGATATCGGAGAGCAGCAGCTCGTTGCCGTCCCAATCGACATTGAGCGGCTCGTCAATTGACAGCTCGTTGCGGAGCTGGGAATTTTTCCGCAGGTACATCAGGATCTCGTTTTCAATGCAGCGGGAGGAATAAGTGGCGAGCTTGATGTTGCGGGAGGGACAGAAGGTGTTCACCGCCTTGATAAGGCCGATGGTGCCGATTGAAATCAGGTCCTCAATCCCCACCCCGGAATTCTCAAATTTGCGTGCGATATAGACCACAAGGCGCAGGTTATGGGTGATCAGCAGCTCCCGCGCCGAAGCGTCGCCAGCTTCAATCCGGGCGAAGACAGCGGCCTCCTCCTCCGCGGTGAGCGGCGCCGGCAGGGAATCCGCGCCGTTGATGTAGTGGACTTCCTCGGCCTGCCGCCGCAGCAGGCGCAGCCAAAGGCGGCGGAGGGCGCGCAGTAATCGTTGTAATCCTTGCATGGCAGTAACCTATCCTTTCGCTCAGCGGAGCTGTTCAGTCGGGTGGGAGGTGTTGCGGGAACCGCTGCGGAAATCGCCGGAGGCGGCCGAAGCGGGAACGGGAAAAGGAGAAGCGGCCTGTGCTGCCCGCCCGTCCGGGCGGGGAGCGGCGCCTGCGGGCTGCCGGGATTCCGCCGTGACCCCACCGGTTTCCAGCAGGCTGACAATATCCGTCCCGATCAGCGCGTCGTATTCGCCCCGTCCCAGGGTGTCGCAGACCGCGAGATAAATCCCCGTGACGTCGGCCGACCAGCCGGCCAGCGTCCCCAGCTCGGCGCTCCGCGGCTGGAAGGCTGGCAGCAGCCCGGTGCCGCTTACCGTGCGCAGAGGGATCATCCGCAGCCGGCTTTTTACGGCGGCATCCTCTATGGCGCCTTCGGGAGCGCTGCTGACGCGCAGCATGGCACCATGTACAGCTTGGCGGAGCTCCTCCGGCAGGCAGGGGGCCAGCGCCTCGTAGCGGACGATGGCGACCGGGCTGCCGGAGAAGACGTCGGTCACATGATGGCCGGTATCGTAAAGGGCGCGCAGAACAGCCTTACCCGCACCGGCGTCAATCGTCAGCCGATAGTCCCGACCCTCCGGCGCCCTTTTGCGGGTAAACCGTTCGTATAGGCTGAGCGCGAAATAGCTCACCACGGTCAGGGCGACCAGGAGAAGAGGGGAGACGTTGTAATAGACGACGCCGTCCAGCACATAGAAGCCCTCCGGCGCGGCAAAGAACCACAGGGCAAAGGCCAGCCCGGCAAAAACCGACGACGCGACCAAAAAGACCAGAAGCTGCTTTATGTACGCCCCGACGCCCTGCCAGCGGAAGGCAACCCGGATGATCAGGCAGGCGGCCGCCAGCTTAAAAAGCAGGGAAAGCGGGCCGGGCAGCCCGGGAACCAGCACCAAGCAGCAGCTTGCCGCCCCGACGCCGGCGCCGAGCACCAGCCGCCATCGCTTCCGGGCAAGCCGGAGGATCCGGCCGGTTGCCGTGAGCAGAAGGAAGTCGATAAACAGGTTCAAGGCCAGAAGCACGTCAAGATAAATGACCGGCATGCCGTTCGTCCCTCCGTAAAGACGCAGTCGCTTTTTCCACTGTGTTCCGATACCTATTATTATAGCGGGGAATAAAGAGGGTTTCTGCCGAAACGACGCCGGTCCGGCAAAAATGCCGCATCAACGTCAGAGCTTCCGCCGCCGATGCGGACAAAAAGCCTCCCACCCCGGACACAGGGGTGGGAGGCTTTGACATCCTTTATTTTATACGAAAGCGATTTTTTCAAATCTCAGGGGAGGAGCAAGGCGCCCAATGCCGTACGCAGGGTATCCCAATCGTAATAATAATAATACGAAGGGTCCCCGGCCTGCAGGATTTCCACCACAAGGCCGATGAACAGCAGGATGCCAAGCACGATGCCGATGGCGCCGAGGATAATCCCTGCGACGGCGGCGCCCCCGCCTCCTTTTACCTTACCGACGATCCCCAGGATCAGGGCGATCACACCCAGGCCGAGATTCACAAACGGGATCCAAAACAGTACGACGGACAGGATGCCCAATATCAGCGAAGCGATCCCCAGGCTGTTTCCGGCGTTGTGTGCCGCCGGCGGATAATAGGGCGTATATCCCGGCGCGTACGGCTGGCCGTACGGGGGCATCGGCTGTCCGTTGGGCTGGGGGACATATTGCCGCTGCTGTGGAACGCCGGCGTAACCATACGGGGTTCCCTGTGCGGGCGGAGCATAGGACGGGATAGGGTTCCCCTGTGGGGCAGGGCCGCCCTGCGGGTTCCCGCTGGGGGGATAGGCCCCTCCCTGCGGGGAAACAGCTCCGGGGGTGCTGGCGGCGTTGGGCGGGGTGACGCTTCCCGGCGCCGCCGGCGCGCCGTTCCATCCGGCCGGCGGATAAGCAGGGGATGCCGGAGAGGTGGGTTTCGGCTGCTGATACTGCGGCGCCTGGTCGGCGGGAATGTATTGCGGCTCCGCCGGTTTTGCCTTTTCCGAAGAGGCGGCCGGTTCCTGTTCCTGGCGGCTGTTGCCCCAGAAATTAAAGTCGTCAGCCATAATTCGCTCCGTTTCTCGGCGGATAGATTGAGAGGCAGAGCGTTTGCCGCCGCCGGTAGCAAACGCCAAGCGGGTTTGCGGCATCCCGCCGCTTTTGTTCCTATTTATTATAGCAGAAAAGCCGGAAAAAAACAAGATGCCAGTCCGCAGGGCTGATATTTGAACCCTTTCAAGGAAAAGATAACGCCAACGCCCTAAAAGCGAAGAATACCGTTCACAGAGCCCAGCGCCCGTTTGCGTTGCCGGGCCTTGCAAAGGGGAGGCAAAAAAGGATGCAGCATTCCGAGAAAACGCCGAATCCAGGAAGCGGCCGCCGGCAGCTGACCGGCGGCTATCCGGAGGACGTCCGCGCGCTTGATCAATACCTGCGGGTGGAGGAGAGCTTTGACGTGATCGGCCGCAATCTTACGGTGGGAGGCCGCCGCACACGCCTGTATTGTATTGACGGTTTTGTCAAGGACGATCTGATGCAGAGGATCATGCAGTTCCTCCTGGGCGCCAAGCCGGAGGAGCTGGAGGGCCTGCCGACGATCGCAGCGTTTGCCGACCGTTTCCTTCCCTATGTGGAGGTAACGCCCGAAAGCGATTTGGAAAGCATCGGCGTCCAGGTGCTTTCCGGGACCCTGGCCCTGGTGATAGAGGGATACGCCGGCGCGCTGATGGTGGACGCGCGCACCTATCCCGCCCGCGGGGTGGAGGAGCCGGACGACGACCGGGTTCTGCGCGGGGCGCACGACGGGTTTGTGGAAACGTTGGTGTTCAACACTGCCCTGATCCGCCGGAGGCTGCGCGACCCGCGCCTAACGATGGAGATTGTGCAGGTGGGCACCGTTTCCCGCACCGACGTTGTCATCAGTTACATGCAGGGGGTGGCCGACCCCAAAAGGGTGCAGCGGGTGCGCGAGGCCATCCGGGACATCACCATCCCGTCCTTGACCATGGGGCAGGAGAGCCTGGCGGAATGCCTGGCCCGCGGCCAATGGTATAACCCTTTTCCCAAGGTGCGCTATACCGAACGCCCCGACTGCGCCGCCGCGTCCATTGCCGAAGGGGGTATCGCCGTGGTGGTGGACAATACCCCCTCGGTGATGCTGCTTCCCACCTCCATTTTTGAGTTTGTCCAGGATGCCAACGATTTTTACTTCCCGCCCCTGGTCGGCACCTATCTCCGGCTGGTGCGGATGCTGATTTTCCTGCTGACCCTTTTCCTCACCCCGGTTTGGTACCTGCTGATTTCCAACCCGGAATGGATTCCGGCCTGGATGGACTTTATCCGGATTAAGGAGCCCAATACCGTCCCGATTTTGGTTCAGCTGATCGTCATTGAGCTGATGATCGACGGGATCAAGCTGGCCTCGCTGAACACGCCCGGCGCCTTGAACAATGCGTTCGGCATTGTGGGCGCCCTGATCTTGGGGGAATTTGCCGTCGGCGCGGGTCTTTTTGTCCCGGAGGTCATGCTGTATATGGCGTTCGTCGCCATTGCCACGTTTACGCAGCCAAGCTTTGAGCTGAGCTATGCCTTTAAGCTGTTCCGGATCCTTTTCCTGCTCCTGAGTGCCGCCTGGGGGATCTGGGGGTTCCTGGGCGGCCTGGTCCTGATGCTGGTGACGGCGGCAACAACGAAAAATGTGGCAGGGGGGAGCTATCTCTTCCCCTTGATCCCCTTTCACGGCCCGGCCCTGCTCCGCTTGTTGATCCGCTGCCCCATTCATCGCAAAAATGCCGGACGTTAATGGAAATCGTTTCTCATTTTGTAAGTCATATGGTAAAACAACGGGAAAATTGTGGGATTGTTTTTAGAATTGTCGCGGTCTGTTCACAAAATAATCACACAATTCTTGTAAAATCAAAATAACAAAATGAGAAAAGGAGAGGAGCAACATGCCCAAATTAGTTTATGTATACGGTGATGACGCGCGAATGTTGGATACGTTGTTGACCTCTCTGAGGAACAACGGTTATTCGGTAGAGTACACCTCGGTATCCAACGAGATGGGACGGAACCGCATTATGGCGGATATTGCGCTGATCTGCACGCCGGTCAGCCCGTCCAACAAAATACAGATCGGGGAACTGACCGTTGATACGGAAAACATGGAGGTCATGCATAAGGGCAAGCCCCTGCACTTTACCCCGACGGAGTTTTCCATGCTTTCGTATCTTCTGAAAAATTCCTCCCGCGCTGTGCCGCGCACCGAGCTGCTTCCGGCCGTATGGGGCTTTGAAAGTGATTCCGGCACCCGCGTGGCGGACGACACAGTGAAGCGCCTGCGTAAGAAGCTCCAGGGCACCGGCGTTTCCATTGAAACGATCTGGGGCTACGGCTTTAAGATCCGGGGCGAGATTCCCAGCCATTCGCTGCGCCTTGCCCGTTGAGTAAACGTTTCCGGAATAGCGCCCTGACAAGGATGTGCGTCACGGAAGGGCCGTCCGATACGGCTTTTCGTTATTTACCGTCCCCGCCCTGCTTTCCGGGAACCGGCCAGCAGAATTGGCAGTACCCTCCACACTGCCGCTGGGCCTTGCCAAATGAAAAAGCAGAGAAGGCGCTGCCTGGAACGGCGCTTGCGCTTTCCGGACCGGCCCCTTGCAGAAGGGGCCGGTTTTTCAAAGCAGGGGACAAACGGACTGCCGGAACGGCTGAATATGGGTTGTGTCAAAGTCATAAACGATACTTGCTGGTCTGTTCCGTATTTATGCCTTTTATGGAGAATGATGGGAAAAGGGGCGTTCCGGTATGTCCGCCGGCTTTTGGGCAATCCTAAAGAGTGTTTTCTGCTTGTTTAGCAAATCCGGTTTATGCGGCAGGTCAAAGACCGAAGCCAATGAGGCGGCTTCGGGGGTGCCTGCCGGATAGGCCCGGGGGTTCTGTACCTAGGGCTAGGCTATTGATTCCGCTTCTGAAAAAGGCAGGGCGGCAGGGCGGAAATTGGACGATTGGCAAGGTGGGTGAAATTCGTTATTTTCTTAACGAAAATCAATAAATAGATTTTGAAAAAAAGGAAGGCCTGGCAGACATACAGAAGTCAGGCGGATAAAAAGGATAAAATACAGGCGGAAATTGTGAAAGCTTATATGAAATCCACGAGGAATGTGGAAATATTTTACTATTTTATAAAGATTACAAAAATGAAACTTGCTTTTTAGGCAATGAGATAGTATAATGCAACTCGTACCTGAGGGATCGTGTTGTCTTTCTAAACGCTAGCTCAGGAGAGGAGAGACTGTATGCAGAAAGTGCTCAGCATGAACACCTATCGTGCGCCAACTTTCGGCTCCAAAGCGTTTGCATTTACCAAGCGCTCTTTTGATATCTTGTTTTCCTTGGCATTAATCGTCCTGCTCCTGCCGCTCGGGCTGATTATTTCTGTGGCGGCGGCGCTGGATACCAAGGGAACCCCGATCTTTATTCAGACCCGGATGGGGCGCAACAACGTCCCCTTCAAGATGCTGAAGTTCCGCACGATGAGCGTGGATGCGCCCAGCGATGTCGCGACCTGTAAACTGGACGACCCCAGCCGGTATATCACCCGGCTTGGCGGCCTGCTCCGCCGGCTGAGTCTGGATGAGCTTCCGCAGCTGATCAATATTTTCGTTGGGCAGATGAGCTTTGTGGGCCCCCGCCCGGTTGTTTTGACGGAAACCGATTTGATTGAGCTGCGCACCCGCAACGGCGCGTGCAGCGTCCGCCCGGGCTTGACCGGTGTGGCGCAGACCAGCGGCCGGGACAGGGTGACGGTGACGGAGAAAGCGAAGATGGATGCGTTTTACGCCAACAACGCCAGCCTGCAGCTTGACTGCCGGGTTTTGATGCTGACCGTGGGGTATGTACTCCGTTCGCAGGATATTTGCGAGGGGAAGCCGGCGGCTTCTGAGCAGGAGCAATCCATGGAGCGCAGTGCGTAAACAGTGGCGCTCCCCTTTGGGGGAGTCTTGCGGAAAAAGGGGAGGACGGCATACAGCCGTCCTTTTGTTTTGTAAGCGCCTGTGGATGGGCCATAGGTTGGCCGGCATCCCCTCTGCTGCCCAAGCCAGAACGGCCGATTTAGCCGCAGCGCTGCGCGGCAAAGGGGCGATCGGGCTTGTCGGCTGGGTAAGCCAGAAGAAAACCAGCGAGACTGTGCGGTAAAACACACAGTCTCGCTGGTTTTCCGTATACGGTCTGCGGCGTTAAACAGCCGATCGCCGCGGCAAGGTTCGGAAAGGCCGGCTCACCGCATACAAGGGGGTCCGCTACGTATCAATGGAGCAGGAGATCTCGCTGGCGGCGCAGCCATGATTTTTTAAGGCGTTGAGCAGCGTCGCGCTGCTCATACGGCGGCCGCAGAGAACTTCGGCCTGACCACCCTGTATGTCCGTGTGAATCACGCCGGACAGCTCGTTGAGTGCTTCAAATGCCAAGGCCGGGTTCGTGCCCGACTCCAGCCGGAGGATGACTTTCTTCATAAGGATACCGCCTCCCGAATCCTCGTTTTCTAAGGCTAGTATCTGCATAAACGACGGCATTATGCTATTCAGGCAAAAAAATCCTCTCTCCCGATGCACAGCGGGAGAGAGGCGGGCTGCGGCGTTTTATTTGCTTTCCGGGGAAAGCTCCCGGATCATTTGGCGGTAGGCGAAATCCTGATATCCCGATCGGCGGTAAAGCCGGACAGCCCCCTCGTTGTCCTCGGCGACCTCAAGGCGCAGCCGGACAATCCTATCCGGCTGTGTCTGGGGATATTCCTCCGCTAGGTAGCGCAGGAATTGTCCGCCGAGCCCGCGCCCCTGGAAGGCGGGGCGGATATACACCTCTTCCACCCAAACCACGAGGCCGCCCGCTTCGTTGGAATATGTCTTGGCCAGCAGGGCGTAGCCGGCCTTCTGGCCGTCCGCTTCAAAGACAAAAGCGTCCGCGTATGGCGATCCGGCAAGAATCCGGTCGATGGTTTGGCGGAAATGATCCTCCGGTAC
The DNA here is from genome assembly GCA_904419005.1 of Candidatus Avimonas faecium. GTDB lineage: Bacteria > Bacillota > Clostridia > Oscillospirales > Acutalibacteraceae > Avimonas > Avimonas faecium. Next base: position 36,263 of record CAJFQI010000035.1, read on the forward strand.
AGGATGCAGCACGGCGGGGGAGTGGTAGAATTCCTTCATCATGGCAAGGACGGTTTCCCGGTCCTTTTGGGTGATGGGTCGAAACATGGGGCTGATACCTCCTGAATTAAATATGGCAATGGGCAGTACGGGTGCATTTCCCGGAAGGGGTCATCCCCGAAAGGATGGAAAAAGAGCGTGTCCCCATACCTTTTCGGCGCCGTCTGGCTTCCTTTCTCGGGCTTCCCCGGTGTCCTTCGGCGGCAATTTATCACAGGGCGGGGGCCGGAAACCGCTCCCCGGAGGCGTTCATTCCGGATCGGGCGGCGATTCCAGTTCAATATAGAATTCCACCCCGTCCTCCTGGTTGATCACGCCGTAAGGCATGTGGTGGGCGTTCATAATTGCCGCGACGACCGACAGGCCGATCCCCGTCCCGCCATAGGCGCGGGTGCGCGCTTTGTCCACCTTGTAAAAGCTTTCCCATATGCGGGGCAGTTCTTCGGCAGGGATGTTGTCCCCGGTGTTGAAAACCGAAATACGCACCCTCCGGCCCTGCGCGTCGTCTCCCGGCGCGATGCGCAGCACAATCCGGCCGTGTTGGCTCACATGGTTCAATGCATTGGAGAGATAGTTGCTCAGGACGTTTTCCATCAGGAATTCATCCGCCCATACAAAGACCGGATGGGGCGGGGGAGGCGTTACCGTCACGCCCTTTTCCTCAAAGCGGGGACGGTTTTTCTGCACCAGGCTGTACAGCAGCTCGCAGATATCAAACCGCTCAATCGTGATCTGCTCGTTGCCGGCCTCAAGCTGCATCAGCATCGTCATTTTCTTGATCAGCACGCTCATTTTCCCCGCCTCGTCCTCAATCACCTCACAGTAATAGGCGCGGTTTTCCGCGTCGCCCGCAATGTCCTCCTTGAGCCCTTCGGCATAGGTTTGGATCAGGGAGATCGGCGTTTTCAGCTCATGGGAAACGTTGGCGATAAAGGCGCGCCGCGCTTCGTTCTGCCGCGTTTTCCTCTCGTTTTCATTGGTCAGCTGCAAGTTGGCGGTCTTCAGCTCGCCGACCGCCGTTTCCAGGGCGGATGACATGGCGTTGATGCTGCGGCCGAGATCCCCCAGTTCGTCGCCCCGCCGGCCGGTATAGCGGTCGGAGAAGTTCAGCTGGGCCACGCTGCCGGCGATGCGGGACAGCTCCTTGATCGGGCGGGTAAAGCTGCGGGCATAAAGCAGGATAAAAACCGTGCTGATCAATAGGGTGGCCCCGCCGGAAAGCAGAAGGAACTGGTTGGTGATCCCGATGCTTTCCTCAATGGCGGCGATCGGGGTGCTCATGATGACGCTGTAGCCGTTGCTGAATCTCCCCATGAGAATGATGATGTTGGAATCGGTGCGGGAATCCTTGCTGACCCCCAGCTGATAGGTGCCGTTTTCGGTTAGGATTAACGGAAGCTCCATGAAATATTGGGAATATGCAGAACTCTTATCATAATTGGGGCCGAAGAGGATTCCGTAGCTGTTCCACACCGTCATGCGCACGTTCTGGTTGAGATACAGGCGGTACATTTCCTCCGTCGCCTGTTCGGCGTTGCCGTCAAACAGGCCGTCCACCGTTTCAAAGGCGTCTTCTAGCGAACGCTCTTTCACGCTTTGGTAATATGAAACCAGGACAAAATTGTTCAGCAGCCAGTTAAACGCCAGCAGCAGGAACAAACAGGCGAAGGTGCCGGCGAACAGCTTCCAGGCAATGGAATTGCGCAGCCGGCGCTTGGGGGCGGCCGGATTGGCGGGAGCGCTTGGTTTCATTATCCGATTCCTCGTTTCTATACGGGCCGGTCAGGCGGAAGGGACACAGCAGCCCTAGACTTCAAATTTGTAGCCGACGCCCCGGATGGTTCGGATATATTCCCCGCGCTTCCCCAGCTTGCTGCGCAGCTTTTTGATGTGGGTGTCGACCGTGCGGGCGTCGCCGTAATAATCGTACCGCCAGACCGCGTCCAGGATTTTGTCGCGGGACAGGGCGATGCCGGGGTTGTCCATGAGGTAGACCAGCAGTTCGAATTCGGTGTATGTCAGTTCAACCGGGACGCCGTCCACCCTTACCTCCCGCCCCTCGCGGTCAACGGTGAGCCCCGGGGTTTCCTGCTTGGGGGGAGGGCCGGCCTCCGAAGCGCCACCCTGCGTGCGGCGCAGCACCGCCTCAATGCGCGCCAGCAGGATTTTTAGGCTGAACGGCTTGGTGATGTATTCGTCTATGCCGAGCGAAAAGCCCTGAAGCTCGTCCTCCTCTTCTCCGCGCGCGGTCAGCATGATGATCGGCACGTTGGACTTCGCATGGATGGCGCGGCAGGTTTCCCATCCGTCCATACGGGGCATCATGACGTCCAAAAGAACCAGGCAGGGGGTCCGCTGTTCAAACTTTTCCAGGGCCTCCACGCCGTCGCCGGCTTCGATGGTATCGTATCCCTTGATACGCAGATAATCGCTGATGACTCGGCGCATCCGCTCCTCGTCGTCAACAATCAGGATTAAAGGCTGCGTAAACTGCTGCATGCTGCTGCCTCCTCTTCTTGGCGGCCCGGCCGGACTGGGGCGGATCCTGCCGCAAAGGCTTCTTCTTTCCCGCCGGACAGCCGCAGAGCCTCCGGCCCCGAAACGACGGCGTTTTGGAAAGAAACGGCCGGGAATCCGACGTACTAAGGCCAGTATACCATATTTTTCGGCAGAAGTGTTCGCTTTCTTTGTTTTTCCGGCCTTTTCGCATGGAAAGCCGTGTCCTTCGTCCCGCCTGGTAGCACAAAAGGTCAAAATGTGGTATAGTGATAGCGGCTTCGGCCCGGCTCCGGCGGCGTAGAAACGCCGTGGAAGCGCAAAAGCGCCTGCGATGGGCGGCTGGAGTAATAAATGAGAAGCGGCGTCAAGGACCCGCCGGCCTTCCGGCGCGGGAGATCCGGGACAGCGGATGGAGGAAGAAGAATGGAAGAACGTGAGCAATGGCTAGACGGAAGCTGCGATGACCTTACGGAAGCGTTTGCCATCCGGCTGGAGGTTTTCTGTGACGAGCAGGGGTATTCGCCCGAAATGGAGCTGGACAGCCAGGATAAGGATGCGTGGCACCTGCTCCTGTGGGAGGGGGAGGAGCCGGCGGGAACCGGCCGGATTTACTGGAAGGATCGGCAAACGGCGGGCCTGGGACGGATCGCGGTGCGAAAGCCCTGGCGGGGCCGCGGGACGGGCAGGAGGCTTCTGGAGGCGATGGAAAAAAAGGCGAGGGAGCTCGGCGCCACAAAAGCGGAACTGGACGCGCAATGCCGCGTGATCGGGTTTTACGAGAAATGCGGCTATTCTGTCTGTGGAGAAGAGCACATGGACGGCCACGTCCCGCACAAAATGATGAGAAAAAGCCTATAAATTGAAAAAGCTCCGAATTTATTCTTGACAAAATCAATAAAAAGGGTGTAAAGTAATTCTGCAACTTCCTGCGGCCTTCCTGGCGTACAGGGGAAATGCCGGGTAAGCTCCGGCCGCGGGCAAGGGATCGGAAAGGGGGATTTTGCTGTGCTGAAAAGGTACTGCTTAGGGGAAAGGGTTTGTAGAAGGGGCCTTGACAACTGAATCTTCCTGCAAGACGACCCGATCCCACAAAATAGGGCGGCTGTGTGCCGGCGCCCTTATATAGTGAGGAGCCGTGGCTGCGTTGTCACGGCTTTTTTGCACCTATTTTTGCTCCATACCCGCCGGGTTTGGCCCTTCCGGAGAGGATAAACGAGGGGGACGGAGGCAGATGAAAAGCGCGGCAAGCCCACTGGCTCGTATAAGGGGGACGGTAACAACGACAGCAAGGCCGAAAAATTCCATAGCGCCCTCCCGGTTTCAGCGTGCCGGGGGCGGCAGAGGTGCGGATGCCAAAGTGCCGGCAGTTGACAAAATCCGCCGGATGC
>CAJFQI010000036.1 GCA_904419005.1 Candidatus Avimonas faecium
CTGTACCAGTTGGTCTGCCGGATGAACCTGCGGCAGTTTATCCTGGCCGGTTTTTCTATGGGCGGGGCGGTCGCCCTGCGGTATATGCGCCGATACCGTGGCTTCGGCGTGAGGAAGCTTGTGCTGCTGGCCGCCGCCGCGCCCCGCTTTGTCCAGGCGGCGGATTTTCCCTATGGGCAAACCATAGAGCAGGCGGACGCCCTGATCCGTCAAGCCAAGACCGACCGGGCGCAGCTCGCGCAGGATTTTAGCCGGACGCTGCTGTACAGTCCGCATTCCGAAGCCTCCAAGGATTGGTTCCGGGACATCGCGCTGAACGCCTCCGGGATCGGGACGGTACGCACGGCGGTTTCCCTGCGCAATGAGGACGGCCGGGCCGACCTGCGGCATGTGAAGGTCCCCACCGGCATTTTCCACGGCAAGCAGGACGCGGTGGTCCCCTTTGTACTGGGCGAAATCCAGCATGAGGAGATCCCCGGTTCCCGATTGTACGCTTTTGAGCGAAGCGGGCACGCGGTTTTTTACGACGAGCTTCCCCGCTTCAACCACTGCCTGCTGGAGTTTCTCAAGGGCTGAAGGGGCGCTTGCTCAGACACAGGGCAGCCGATGGCAAAGAATGCCTGCCGGCATTCCTCGCTCTGCCGGGGTAAGCCGGGGCAAAAGGGAAAAGGGCGGGGCCCGCTTGCTTCCTAAGCGGCGGGCCCCGCCCTTTTTGTCGGCCAAAACCACCGGTGCCTTTGCCTTAATCCAGGCCGAAAAAGGCGAGGATGCCGTTATAGATCCCTTCGGCAAACAGGCCGGGATTCTGGGAAAGCATCTGGGCGTCGGTGGTGTTGGTCAGATACCCCATCTCTACCAGGGCGGCGGGCATCCTGGTGCGGCGCAGGACATACAGGCTGGGATTGATCCGCATCCCCCGGTTCGGCAGGCCGGTGGCGTCGTGCAGCCCGATCAGGATCTGCTCCCCGAGCGGGTAGGCGGGGGTAGAGGTGCTGTATACATAGACCTCGCTGCCGCTGGCGGTGGTGACGGTGCTGGCATTGCAGTGCAGGCTGATGAAGTAGTTGGCTCCCCAGCTGTTTGCGGCGTTCACCCGGGCCGCTAGGCTGGTGGCGTTGCTGGTCCCCAGCTGCTCGGTGGGGGAATTGCGGGATAAGCGTACCTCAAAATTCGGGTTGGCGCGCAGCAGGTCGGCCAGAAGCACCCCGACCTCGTAGGTTATGTCCTGTTCCCTCAGGCCGTTGGCTTCCGCCCCGGAGTTGGGATTCTGCGGGTTATGGCCCTGGTCGATGAAAATTTTAATCATACCATGTCCTCCCTTTCATTCGGCTTGTGCGGCGGGACCTATAATGGCGGCTGTTACCAGCATATGCAGGCCTGCCTTCAAAAGTCCCGCCCAGACGAAAAAAGGAGCGGACGGCCAAATGCCGTCTGCTCCTAAAAAAGGGAGAAAAAGAGGAGAAAAGAAAGAGAAGAAAAGAGAGCGCGCGATTTATTCAAAATCCCTTTCACAAGGGATGAATTGTTGGTCTGCCTTCCGGCAGCGGATCTTCCAAGGAGGTTGCTTTCCTTTGGTTGATGGCTTTAGTATACCGGGGACATATGTCCTGGGTTTGAAGAGAAAAGAAAGATTTCTTGAACCGAGTCTTAACAAAATGTAAAGTCCCGGAAAGGGGGCTGTTATCCGACTCCTCCGGAAGGAGGACAGGGGCGGAGATGGCCTCCGTTTGCTTCTGCGGCGCGGCGGCTTCCGCCTCTTGTGCTTGAGAGAGTGCGCACCCCCCGCCCCAAAGGAAAACGGCAGCCCGGCTTTCCGGGCTGCCGTTTGAAAAGGGGCGCTATTTCCTTTTTTTCAGTACAAGGATCTGCGGGTCAGCTCCGTTTTCCCCGTATTCGCTCACCAGGAGGTACTCGTCGTCCGCCGTGAGCCCATAGAAGCGGCCGCCGCCCTTCGGAAGCTGGCTGCCCAGGTAAATGCTCCGGTCATCCCAAAGCCGGATGCGCTGCCCGCCGGGAAGCGGGTATGTCAGATTGATCAGGGAACCGTTCAGCGCATACAGCTCGGTCAGCGGCGGCATATCCTTGATCCCTAAAGACCGGAATTCCCTTATCAGCTGCGTCCTGTATTCGCAGGCCTGGCAGTCCAAGCAGCTTTTCTGCCCTTTCTTTTGACAGCACGACGCGACAACGCACGCCCCTCCGAAAGGACGGCCGCCGGTCTTTCTGCACCCCTGGCACGTCCCTTGCAGGCTGCATTTCCCGCAGTCCGCTCCACAGATGGTTGTCATCGTTACTCCCGCCTTTCCCGGAGCCCGGCTGCGCCTTCCGCTGGATATCCCCGCCCATCCGGCACGGAAAATCGCCGGGCGCTTTTCTGCCGCTGCCAGAAGATCTGCATCCGCTGTGCGCGCTAATCCTGCTCTATGGTGCGGATCACCTTGCAGGGATTGCCGACGGCCAGGCTGTTCGGGGGGATATCCTTGGTGACCACGCTGCCCGCGCCGATCACGCTGCCCGCGCCGATGGTCACGCCGGGCAGCACGATCGCGCCGGTGCAAATCCAAACGTTGTCGCCGATGTGTACCGGATGCGTATACTCAAGCCCCTGTAGCCGCCGCTTTACATCCATCGCGTGCTCTTCGGTGACGATGCAGACATTGGGCGCGATAAAGACGTTGTTCCCAATCCGGATTTTCCCGCTGTCCATCAGCTTGCAGTGGACGTTCAGGAAAACGTTGTCCCCCAGGGTAGTGTTATAGCCGTAGGTGCAAAAGAGCGGCTGCTCCACCACACAGTTTTCCCCGACCTGGCCGAAGATCTCCCGGATGGCGGCCTGCCGGGCGCTGCGGTCCAATGGGTGGATTTGGTTGTATTCGTGTAATTTCTTTACGGTTACGTCGCGGTCCGCGGCCAATTCCGGGTCCCCCGGCTGATACAGCAGCTCTGCGTACGATTTTTCCTTTTCCGTCATGGCGTGTCCTCCTTTTTGGCCTGCTCCTGCCTGTCCCTGCCTATACCAGCATCATAGAGGAGAAAATCGCTTAAGTCAATACCCGGCCTTCCGGGCTGTGAATCCCGGGAATACCACGTTGGCACCGGGTTTTGCATGTTGCGGTACCACCGGAGGACCTCCCTGGCCTGATTCTGCATCGTATCGATTTCCGCCTGGCCGAAAGGGATGGCCCAGGGCAGGGAAGAGAGGGTGTTGCTGGAAATATAGAGCGCCAGCAGCCGCCAAAACGCTTCGGGGACGGTATGGTCAAAATAGCCGTCAACCATCCCCGAAGCGAATGCCGGCGCTTTCTGCACGCACCATACGATGCGGTTGAATTCTTCCCACGGGTCGCCGAAGTCGCAGCGGTCAAAGTCAATAATCTGCAACGCCCCGTCTTTGTCGATCATCATGTTGCCGATATGGTAGTCCCCATGCTGAAAGCACTGGGGCCGGCCCTTTAGCAGATGCCGGTGGGCGTCAATGTAATCAAGAAAGAACGTCCCGTTTTCATATTGGAGGGGGCAGTCCGCATACCTTTGGATTTTGTAATCCATTTTGCGGTTGAAGCGCGTTTCCCACGCTTCCTGATTCGCCGGCGCGGGGATGGAATGTATTTTCTTCAGGATCCGTCCCGCCTGAAGGCCGTAGCCGTATTGCCTGGCGGGCGGGAGTGCGGGAAGCACGTCTTCCGCATCGTCGCCGTCAATCCAGCTTTGCAGGGAATACACGCCGTTTCCGCAGTCGCCGAGCGCAACGGGACGGCACATCGGCACGCCGAGGGAGGATACCTGCTGCATCATGCGGAAGGCCTGCCGGCACGCAGCGCCCTTTTCCGGGGCCGAAACCCGGAGAAGATATTTTGTGCCATCCTCGGCGGTGACGCAGTATTTTTGGTCGCCCGACCAGCCTTTGTCAATCCGTACCTGGCGGACAAAGCGGCCCCTGTCCATATCCTCCGCCTCCATCCCGTATCCAAAGCCTCTCCTGTCAATGCGAAAAAGCCGCCTTCTTTTTCCGGAGCTGTCCCTGGCTGAGCAGGAAACATCCCATCTCTGTGTAAGGGGAAAAAAGACAGGGTCGAAAAATTCCAGTTAAGACTTGAGTTCTCATATTGAAAATGGTTCATCAATATCTTCAAATATCGCAAGGATGTCATCGCAATACTTGCCGATCGCGATGATTTTGTCGCAGATCGGTTTCATTTTTTCCTTGTCTTGAATTACTTCAGGCCTTAGACGAAAACCGCCTTCCATCTCAATGAGGTCGGCAAACCCTTTCCCGCACTGCATATTGTACAAGGGAATAAGTTGTTCAATAAATGTCAATTCCGGATTCAGTTCCAAGGCTTTTTGAAGGAAACCGGCGGCGCAGTTGTTTGTGCCAAGCATACAAAGATAGGCCCCATGCATATTCCAACACGAAAATTCAGGATCATCGTGGGTGTACCACACTTTGTCGTTCAATGGATAATTTGCGAATAGGTTGCTTTGAAAACTATGTGCCCAATCCATAAACGCCTTTTTTCCAAAGGAATACTGTTCCGTCTCCGATGTGTTTAGGAGGGATGGTATGCTCATAACAGCGTTTTTATAAGCGTCGGCTAAGCGCGGTTTCTCTTTTTTATTCTTTATGAAAATTAACTGATCATAGCGATATGACTTCGGCGTCGTTTCCTCACCTGTCAGGAAATAAAAATTCGACATATCGTATCCGCAAATAATGGCGAAAGAATGAAATGCGTCATCTAAACACGCGATTACCGGAATATTTCTGTCAATGTACTCTCGTATTCGTTGATCAAATTCCGGCCGTTTTTCAGGAGTCACTTTATAATAATCAAAATCGTATCCACATGCATCAAATGCTTTTTGGACAGCGGAATCGGTCATAATATGTGAATAACACAATGCCATGTTATCGGGCTGCTTACTATAAACCTGAAGGAAGCTGTCGCCGGTTATACCAGAAAAAAACCAGTAATCGTATTCGGCAGTCTCTTCTACGCATTCCATTAAAAATGCCATACAGCCATTCAGCCAATAATTTTGTCCCTGTTCCATACTTATCAATGGGTGAATGCGATCGCTAGATATACTATTCATCGTTATGTCAAAGCCTCCTTGTACGTTATTGATATAAAAATAGCACAAAAAGTAAAAGAAGTCGAATTTTTTGTAAGAATCCCCTTTTTCGGCATGTATCTGGCCGACGTGGACGTTCCCACGGTAAGGGCGATACAAAAACATCTGGATTCAACGCGGAATGCCTGTTAGAGCAAAAGAAAAAACCGGCGGTGCGCAGCTTGCAGGAGGAGGGAGCACGCACGGACTCCCTCCTCTTCGGCTGGTGTGATCGGCGCGGAAGGATAGGGCTTGAGTAAAGCCGAATAAGCCACCGCGCCGCAGACAGCCAAGGTCGTGCGTGTTTCTAAATCATCCCCCGTACCGACATATTGCGCGGAAGCTGCCTTTTCCCTTTTTACTCGGAAAATAAAGCGCGTATTCTTTCATTGATTTTTGCGTCCATACCATTAGCGAGCAGTTTTAAGTCTTCTTCCTTTACATCTATCTCGGCAATATCCTCTTTTTCTCCGTATTGAGGAAAATTGACCAGCCAATATCCCGTCGTCCGTTGTTCTAAGCAGATCCAGCCCTGCATCCCTTTATGAACGCCGTCTTTTGCATAGCATTCCTTTTCCACAATAACTTCCACGCAGTCCATTTCCTTCATCCTATTTTCCTCCATATGGTGTAGTTAATTGTATCAGTCCATTCGGATAGACCATCCAGCCAGTTATAAATGACACGGTTCCCTCTTTGTCTCTTCGCGGCAAATCCACTAGAATGCTTATTCTCTGACCATCTTTATTCAATTTTTCCAAAATATATTTCCCTGTCACATACTTTTCCAACGCCTGTTTCTTGGATTCCTTTTGCAGCCATTCGGAATCTGCTATGCTGTATCCCCAACTTTCAAACATTTTTTCTTTTCCGTGCTTATAAACTTTATCCGGATCAAAAAGATAAGGGTCAAATTTGCTGAGTCTGCATTCCGACTGCGCCTCATTTAAAACACGGGATAACGGTAAAGGATTCACCGTACAATGGCAGTATGGATGCTGCGGCAGCAGCAGCTTGCTTTCGTCTACAAACCAGCATTTGTCCAGCTTTAGGCAAACCTCGCAATGGGTCATTCCCTTTGATATATGAATCCACTCCACCTAATCCGGAACCACGGGAGGCTCCCTACCCCACAACGCCGCAGTAAATATGTCTTCCAGAATCCCCATTTTGCAATACCATCCTAAACTATAATCAAACAAGAACATATGTTCTTGTTTGATTATACACGGTCTTTTTTCCCTTGTCAAGTCTATTCGCCTACCGCACAGTACGAAATCCTATCCACAAACACCGCCTAATTCCCCAGATCATGCATTCGGCGGAGAAAAAAGACCGAAAGCCGTATAGGTACACGGTTTCCGGTCGTATTGGGGGTGGGGGTTTAAAGATGGTTGCTCATGGCCAAGCAACATATTCATAGAAAAACCTGCGGTGCGCGAATTGCAAGAGGAGGGAGTCCGTAAGACTCCCTCCTCTCCTGCTGGTTTGGTGCCGCTGACCGGACTTGAACCGGTACGCTGTTGCCAGCGAGGGATTTTAAGTCCCTTGTGTCTGCCGATTCCACCACAGCGGCCAATAAAAAACCGTATTTCATCATACCTGATTTTCTTTTTCCTGTCAAGTTCCCGGCCGTCGAGGGGCGCGTCAAAGAAAAATTTGGGAAAATGCCGCCGAGTTTATGTTTTCTTTACATTCATGTGGTAAAATATACAGATAGAGATTGCCGGGCGCCATCCCTGCGGCAATCCTACAAGAAAGACGAATTGCAGCCGGGCGGCCCCGCCTCCGGACAGTGGATGCAGCGGGGATTGATGGGATACTTGGCTTAAAGGAGGACGACTATGAAACGCAGCCCCAAGGTTGTCAGCGTTATAGATATCGGTTCGAGCTTTTTGCGTATGGGGGTTTACCAGTGCGGCAAAAACGGAACGGTCACGACACTGGATATGCTGCAGCATCCGATCCGTTTGGGGCATGAGGCCTTTACGGAGGGACGCATCCACCTGGAAACGGTACGGGAGCTGACCGCTGCGCTGCGCGGCTTTTCCCAGGTGATGAAGGAATATGGCGTCTGCGAATACCGCGCGGTAGCGACCACGGCCCTGCGGGAGGCGGAAAACCGCCTGTATGTGCTGGATCAGCTCAAAACCCAGAACAACCTGGTGGTGGATGTCTTGGAGGACGGGGAGGAAAGCGCGCTGGTTTACGGGGAACTGCTGCGTTCTCCCCAGCTTAAGAAAAACGCGCTGCTCGCCTATATCGGCACCGGCAGCATCGGCGTAGCGGCGGCTGAGGACGGCGCGGTGGTGCGATGCAGCAGCATCCAGCTCGGCTTCCTCAAGCTGGGGGAGATCCTGCGTGGGCTGGAGGATCAGACTACGCATTTCCACACGGTGCTTGAGGAATACGTAGAGACCCGTTTCCGCCGCCTGAACCGTCTGTTCGGCCGCCTGCATATGGAGCGGCTGCTGCTCACGGGCCGGGAGCTGGAGACGATCGCCCCTTTATGCGGCGCAGAATGCCGGGAAGGGACATACATCCTTCACCGCGACCGGCTTGACGCTTTGTATAACCGTGTCAAGGATCTTGGTGCCTCGGCGCTGGCCCGGGAGCTCAGTCTGCCGGAGACGCTGGCGGAACAGCTTCTGCCGATGCTGGCGATCTACCGTAAGATCCTGGGGCTGACCAAGGCGGAGGAGATCGCGGCCCCCTGTTTGGATATCCTGGACATTTTGGCCGCCCAGCTCCTTCTGCCCCAGCGGAAAAAGGAATTTGAGGATGTCCAGCAGGGTGGCGCGCTGGCCTGCGCAAAAAAGATGGCGGCCTCCCGCCATGCCGATATGGCTCATGCCGAGCGGACGGCGGCCTATGCCGTGCAGCTGTTTGACAAGCTCAAGAAGCTGCACGGGATCAGCGCCAAGCGGCGGACGCTGCTGGAATGCGCGGCCCTGCTGCACGAAGTAGGGGAGGACGTCAATACCAAAAATACCCCCCAGGCCACCTATGACCTGATTGGCCAATCGTATTTTTACGGCCTCAGCGAGGAGGAGACGGCGCTGGTGGCAGAAATCGCCGGCATGGGCTGCGGCGACGGCTTTACCGGTTCCTCCCGGCTTTGGACCGAAAAGCAGCAGCTCCTGGCTGACAAGCTGGCGGCGATCCTTCGGCTTGCCAGCGCCCTGGATGAATCTCACGCCGGGAAAATCCGGGAGCTGAAGCTCCGCCTGGACGAAAAGACGCTGGTTATCACCGCGCAGGGGGCGCAGGATCTCCTGCTTGAAAAGTGGGCGCTTGAGGAAAGCACGCCGTTTTTTGAAGAGATTTTCGGCATCCGGCCGGTTTTCATCGGGAAAAACCGTTTGCTGTAACCATAAAGGGGGAAGGGCTCTATGAAAAACAAGACCGCTGCGGGACGGGGAGCAGGACGCAGAGAAACCGTCCCTTACTTTATCAACCGGGAATTAAGCTGGCTGGATTTCAACGCCCGCGTACTTGAAGAGGCGTATGAAAAGGACAATCCGGTTCTGGAGCGCTGCAAGTTTTTGGGCATCACCGCTTCCAACCTTGATGAATTTTTCATGGTGCGGGTCGCGGGCGTACGGGAGCAGGTGCGTTCCGGCTACAAGGAGCCGGACGCCTCCGGCCTGACCCCGCGGCAGCAGCTGGAAAAGCTGAGCGAGAAGATCCATGCTTTCACCGAAAAGCAGTATAACTGCCTACAGCGCTCCCTGATTCCGCTGCTGCGGCAGCATCATATCCTCCTGCTGAAAAAGGAGGATCTTGACCAAAAGCAGCGGGAGTTCGCGGACGATTATTTTGAGGACGTGCTGTTTCCCGTCCTCACCCCGCTGGCCGTCGACCGCAGCCGGCCCTTTCCCATGCTGCTGAATAAGAGCCTGAACCTGGCTGTCCGCCTGGAACGGGAGGGGGAGACGGCCTTTGCCGTGGTGCAGGTGCCGGCGATCCTGCCCCGGCTTGTGGAGCTCCCCTGCGAAGGGGAGCGAGCGTTCCTTCCGCTGGAAGAGATCCTGGTGCTGCATTTGGAGGACCTGTTTGAACTGCACCGTATCCAGGCCGTCGCCGCCTTCCGCGTCACCCGCAACAGCGACCTGGCGATTGACGAGGAAGCGGAGGATCTGCTGATTGAAATCCAGGAATCGATTAAAAAGCGCAAGCGCGGCCGTCCTGTCCGGCTGGAGCTGAGCCGCCACTGTGATCCGGAGCTGCGGGAGTTCCTGGTTGATATGCTGCGGGTGGAGGAGCCGGACATCTACGAGGTTTCCGGGCCGCTGGACCTGACCTTCTGCTTTGGGCTCAGCTCCCTGGACGATTCCCTCCGCCTGCCGCCGATCGAGCCGGTGCCCGCCGCCGATTTTGTGGGCTGGGAGGATATGTTCGCCGCTATCCGCGAGCGGGACCGCTTCGTCCATCATCCCTATGAGAGCTTTGACGCCGTGGTCAATTTTGTCCGGACGGCTGCGGAGGATCCGGATGTCTTGGCCATTAAGCAGACGCTGTACCGCGTCAGCGGCAATTCGCCGATCATCGCTGCGCTGATCCGCGCGGCGGAAAACGGCAAGCAGGTCACGGTGCTGGTCGAGCTGAAGGCCCGCTTTGACGAGGAGAACAACATCCATTGGGCCCTGAAGCTTGAGGAAGCCGGCTGCCATGTGGTTTACGGGCTGGCCGGGCTGAAAACCCACTGCAAAATCCTGCTGGTCGTCCGCCGGGAGGAGGACGGCCTGCGCCGGTATGTCCATCTGGGAACCGGCAACTACAACGATTCCACCGCCCGCCAGTATACCGACATGGGGATGTTTACCTGCCGGGAAAGCTTTGGGACGGACGCTTCGTCCCTGTTTAACGTCCTGACCGGGTATTCCCGCCCGCCCCGGTATAACCGGCTGATCGCCGCGCCGGACGGCCTGCGCCCCTTCTTCTATGAGATGATTGACCGGGAAATCGACAATATCCGTCACGGCCTGCCCGCCGGCATCTTTGCCAAGGTCAATTCCCTGGCCGACCCGGCGATGGTGGTCAAGCTGTATGAGGCTTCCCAGGCCGGTGTGCCGATTACGCTGATTGTGCGCGGGATCTGCTGCCTGACGCCCGGGGTCCCGGGGGTGAGCGACAACATCACGGTTATGAGCCTGGTCGGCCAGCTCTTGGAGCACAGCCGGATCTTCCGCTTTGAAAACGGCGGGAATCCCAAGCTTTATTTGGGCAGCGCCGACTGGATGCCCCGCAACCTCGACCGTCGGGTGGAGCTGGTATTCCCGGTGGAGGAAGAGGCTATCCGGGAGAGAGTGGAAGAGGTGATCCGCCTGAACACGGAGGACACCGTGAACGCCCGGGTCGAAAACAGCGAGGGAAAATACAGCTTTAAGGATATGCGGAAAAACGACGAGCTCAACAGCCAGCTGGAGCTGGCGCGCCGTGCGCGGGCGGCTTCCAAGGCGGCCCAGGCAGCGGCGGAGGCGGAGAAATAATCTCCTATCCGTTTCCATTCTTCCGGTGGCCTCCCGGCGGTATTGGCAAGCGCCGCGAAAGCGGCGGAGGATAGCATTTGGCACAAAAAGGCGCCCGTTCCGCCGAGAACGGGCGCCTTTGGTATAGATCGGGCAACATTTTGCAAAAATTTTTCCGCGCCCGGCCTGTTCTGCAATCCGGCCAGGCGGCGGATTGCAGAGAGGAAGAGGCTGAAAATACGGCTTCGCATTTTCATCCCCGCCGGCCCGTCCGCCGAGAAAAGCCTGTATCGGCCTTTGCAGGGCTACAGCACCATGACCGGCGCATCCGCATTGCGGGGGGCAACCGATAACAGGTAATCCTTTCCGGCCCGAAGTCCGGCCTGCTGCAGCGCGGCAAGGGAGGTGTTGTAGGCAAGGTCGGGAAAGTTGTTCTCTTTGCTCAAGTGTCCCAGCACAAAGCGGGTGGTTCCGTTTTGTGCCAGGAAGGGGAGCTCGGCCGCGCAGCATTCGTTGCTCAGATGCCCCCGCTCTCCCAGGATCCGGCGCTTCAGATAATACGGATAGGGCCCGTTTTCCAGCATCCGGATGTCGTGGTTGGACTCAAGCAGCACCAGATCGCAGCCGACCAGCGCCCCGCGGATGGTGTCGGTCATACAGCCGGTATCGGTGGCGACGGCCAGCGCCCGGCCGTCGGCGGTATGTAGGCGGAAGCCCAGGCTCTCCCGGCTGTCATGGGAGGTGTGGAAGGGGAGGACGTACATGCCGGCGGCCTCCACCCCGTCGTCGGTGATGGCCTCAAACTCGCAGCCTTCCGAAAGCGCCTGCATATCCACCAGGGCATCAAGCGTCCCCGCCGAAGCGTAGACCTTATATTTGTACCGCTTGGCAAGCACCCGGAGCCCGGCGATATGGTCCGAATGCTCGTGGGTGATAAAAATCGCCTGAATCGTCTGCGGGTCAATCTCCCGTTCCCGGAGCGCGCATTCAATCCGCCGCGCGCTGACGCCGGCATCCACCAGCACGCCGCCGGAACCGGAGCCGATATATGTGCAATTTCCGCTGCTGCCGCTGAAGAGCGGGCAAAAACGCGCCATGGACTATTCCCGTGCCTTTCTCTTTGGTAAGATGGGGCGTCCGCCTTCCGGTCCGGGCCGCCAAGAGAGCGGCGGCGCATCCATAAAAGGGGCCTTCGGCCGGCAGACGTACAAAAAAGAAAGCCGCGCAGAACCGCGCGGCCGGCAGCCGTTTCCGGCGTTTCCACTTCGTATAAAGCGGGAACGCGGAGGGACCGGTTTACCCTTGCTTATAACGCCGCGCGCAGAAGGCTGTCCGGAACCGACACGCGGCGGATGTCCGCCCCCAGGGCCTTCATTTTCTCCACTACATTTTCGTATCCGCGTTCTATATACTGGATGTCTTCAATTTCCGTGGTACCGCGGGCGATCAGCCCGGCGATTACCATCGCAATGCCGGCCCGCAGGTCGGTTGCCTTGACCGGGGCGCCCGTCAGATGGTCCACCCCCTGGAAGATGGCTACCTTGCCGTCCACCTGGGCCTGCGCGCCCATCCGCCGCAGCTCTTCGACATAGCGGAACCGGTTGTCAAAGATGCTTTCGGTTAAAATGCTGGTTCCGTCCGCCACCGAAAGGAGTACGGAGATCTGCGGCTGCATATCGGTGGGAAAGCCGGGATGGTACATGGTTTTCACATTGCAGTGAAGCAACGGCCCGGTCCGGGAAACCCGAATCGCATCGTCGTATTCCTCAACCGTAACCCCCATCTCCTCCAGCTTGGCGGAGATGGATTCTAGGTGCTTGGGGATGATGCCGCGCACCAGCACGTTGCCGCCGGTCGCCGCCGCCGCCACCATATACGATCCCGCCTCAATCTGATCGGGAATGATGGTGTAGGTGGTGCCCGTCAACTGGTCCACGCCATGGATTTTGATCACGTCGGTACCGGCCCCGCGGATATCTGCCCCCATTGAGTTGAGGAAGTTTGCCAGGTCAACGATGTGCGGCTCTTTGGCGGCGTTTTCAATGATGGTCGTCCCGCGCGCCTTCACGGCGGCCAGCATAATATTGGCCGTCGCCCCGACCGAGGCCATATCAAGATAGACCGAGTTGCCGACCAGCCGGCTGGCGTTGACCTCAATCATGCCGCTTTCCATCGGCATGACCTCCGCGCCCAGCGCCGTGAAGCCTTTCAGATGCTGGTCAATCGGACGGACGCCGAAATTGCACCCTCCGGGCATCGATACGCGGGCGGTATGGAACCGGCCGAGCAGCGCGCCCAAAAAATAATACGACCCGCGCATCAGCCTCGCCAGCTCATGCGGCACTTCGTGCCGGCAGACCGGTCGTGTATCAATTTCCACGGTGTGGCGGTTGATCGGGCGGATTTCCGCACCGAGAAGGTCAAGGATGCGAAGGGTCGTAGTAACATCGGCAATATCGGGTATATTATCAATACGGCAGATGCCGTCGGCAAGAATCGTAGCAGGAAGAATGGCAACGACCGCGTTCTTGGCTCCGCTGATCTCCACTTCACCAACGAGGCGGTTGCCGCCGGTTACGAGAATTTTATCCAAATCGGCCCACTCCCCAAGAATTTTAACATTCCTATTATATCACCGGCGTACAGAAAAACCAAGCCTAAATTTTTCATTATCACCGACAATTTTAATATGATTTTATGCAATATAGGCAGGATGTCCGGCAAACAACACGAAAACCGGCCGTGGACCGGTTTTCCATGGAAAAATTTTCGTCGTTTTGCCGATGAGCAATTTCCCGGCTTCCGACAGCCGCTTAATCGCCGAAGGAGGTACCGATATCCCTCGCCGCCCGAATCACCTGGGAATCCACCGGCACCCTCTTGAGCTTGCCGGCCACCTCTTCCAGCGGGACGGGTACGATCTCTTCGTTAACGACCGCGCACATATAGCCGAACTTCCCGTCCCGGATCAGCCCCGCCGCAGCGGCGCCCAAGCGGGTAGCCAGCATCCGGTCATAAGGACAAGGCGGGCCGCCCCTCTGGTAATGCCCCGGCACGCAGACCCGCGTCTCCGTCCCGACATAGGGCTCCAGCTCTTTGGCGATGCGATAGGAGATTGAGGGATAGGATTCCGCCGCGCGCGCTGCCGCCAGCTCTTTTTTGCTGAGCTTGGCCTCTGCCTTGGAAAGCGCCCCTTCCGCAACGGCGAGGATGGAAAACGCCTTGCCCTGCCGGCGGCGCTGTTCAATCGCCTTGCCAACCTTTTTGATGTCATAGGGGATTTCCGGCAGCAAAATAATATCCGCCCCCGCCGACACGCCGGCGTACAGGGTCAGCCAGCCGACCTTGTGGCCCATCAGCTCGACGATGAACACCCGACCGTGCGAGGTCGCCGTCGTATGGATGTAGTCAATGACATTGGCCCCTACGTCCACCGCGCTTTGGAACCCAAAGGTCATGTCGGTCCCCCACAGGTCGTTGTCAATGGTTTTGGGGAGCGTGACCACCTTTACGCCCTGCTCACGCAGCAGATTGGCGGTCTTGTGGGTGCCGTTCCCTCCCATAATGACCAAGCAATCCAGCTTGCGCTTGGCGATGGTATCAAGCATGGCGCTTACCTTATCCACGCCGTCCTCTTCAATCACCTGCATTTTTTTGAACGGCTGGCGGGAGGTGCCGAGGACCGTCCCGCCCAGCGTGAGGATACCGGAAAAATCCTCCGGCTTCATTTTGCGCGCGTTATTTTCAATCAGCCCGCGGTAGCCGTCAAGGATCCCGTAAATCTCTATATCGTCAAACGATTCATACAGCCCGCGGGCCACGCCGCGGATGGCGGCGTTCAAGCCCTGGCAGTCGCCGCCGCTGGTGAGGATTCCTACTCTCCGCATTGCTTTTTCCTTCCTTCCGTTTCCGCCCTTTTCCAGCCCTTCCGCCCGCCCTGGCGGCGGGTAATAGAGCCGGCGGACGGTCATTCCGCCCAGTGCATTTCCGTTATTTAGTATAGACCAATCTATGGTAAAATACAAGTTACATCGCTGAAAAGACGGGTTACATCCCTGTTATTTTTTTGGCGTACCACAGCCGCCCTGGCCGGGGATGCACGGGGGAGCAAACGGGGGATTGGCTTTTCCCTGCTGTTGCGTTATAATAAATGCTGTCCAATCGGGATATCCCTTGGGCGCCGCGCCGCTTCTGCCGGCGGCGCCTTTTCATCCGGAATACATATAAAGGAGAGCCGAGATGCAGTCCATTACGATCCTTTGCGTCGGGAAACTTAAGGAGGCGTACTGGCGGGACGCCTGCGCTGAATACGCCAAGCGGCTTGGCGCCTTCTGCCGCTTCTCTGTGATAGAGGTGGAGGAGGAGCGCCTGCCGGACAAACCGTCCGACGCCCAAGTCCGGCAGGCGCTGCAGGCCGAAGGCCGCCGGCTGCTGGCCAAGGCCGGCCCGCAGGCCGTGTTGATCCCTCTGTGCATTGAGGGGAAGGAGATGTCCTCGCCCGCCCTTTCCCGCTGGCTGGAAGAGCAGGCGACCGCCGGCAGGGGCAGCGTCGCCTTTGTGATCGGCGGCTCCTGGGGCCTGTCCGACGAGGTGAAGCGCGCCGGCGCGCTGCGACTGTCCATGTCGCCAATGACCTTTCCGCACCAGCTGGCACGGGTGATGCTCTGCGAGCAGGTTTACCGCGCTATGCAGATTTCTGCCGGCGGGAAATATCATAAATAAAGGGGAACCGCCCGCGCCGACATCTTGGCGCGGGCGGTTGCTTTCAGCTCTTCTCTTTAGGAATAGATGGGGATATCCTCAACGCTTATGGCCCTCCGCCGTTCCGGCGCCGCTTTCCAGCAGCTCTGCGACCGCCCGCCCATCAAGAAGGGGCAGGGGAAGGGGAGGGGACGGCGCGGTGGAAAAAGCGCCGTTGTCCTGCAGGCATTTGGCCAGCCAGACCACATCGTGCCACTCGCCCAGCTTATATCCGGAGCGGGGGAAACGGCCTGCCTCGGCGAAGCCGAACCGTTCATGCAGGCGGATGCTGCGGAGGTTTGAGGCGGTGATGCAGGCATAGGCATAGCGGTAGCCCTGCAGGCGGAGCAGCTCCAGCAGGGTGGACAGCAGCGCGCTGCCGATGCCGCGGTGCTGGAAGGCGGGGGCAAGGTAGAGGGAAAGCTCCACATTCCACCGATACGCCGGGCGTTCCTTCAATTCCCCGGCATAGGCGTAGCCCGCGGCCGTCCCGTCCACTTCACAGACGATCCAGGGGTACTGCTCAAGGCAGCGGGCAATGCGGGCGCGGAATTCGCCGGCCGAGGGCGGGGAAAGCTCAAAGCTGATCGCCGTATCCCGTACATAAGGGGCGTATATGTCCGCAAGGGCCGGGCCGTCTTCCGGCCGGGCAAGACGAAAGTTTACCATGGCGGTTCCTCCTTAATCGGCAGCGCATGGACGCGGCGGCTTTCCAGAGAGGGTGTGCCGGCGCGTCCGTTTTGTTTCCGCTCGGCGGACCGATCCAGCCGTTTCCGGCGGGTACCTTGCCATTATACGATTCCTCCCACCGCTTTTCAAGCGGCGGAGGGAGCCGCGGACTGAAGAGAGAAGGGCGCACCTCCTAAAAAACGCCGCCCGGCGTGTCGGCCGGACGGCGTTTTTGGCTCGGCAGCGACGGCTGCCGAAGGCAGAGCGGTTAAAAGAGCGGGATCTCTTCCCCTTTAGCGGTCAGCTCTTCCGCCGAAGTGGAGGCCCACAGGCATTCCAGCGCGTCCCGGCGGGCAGTGGGAGCCGCCCAGCGGACGGCGTTGCCGATGATGCGCCGGACGTAGGGGTTGTTGAAGCTCGGGTTGGTCTCATGGCCCGGCTGGAAATAAAACACCCGGCCATATCCGCGCGTCCAGCAGCAGCCGGAGCGGAAGACCTCGCCCCCGCGGAACCAGCCGGTGAATACCACCGTTTCCGGCTGCGGGACGTCAAAGAATTCCCCGTACATTTCCTCGGCCTCAAGCGTAAAGGCCGGGGGAAGCCCTTCGGCGATCGGATGGCCGGGGGCGGTGCACCATACGCGCTCAAATTCGCCGTCCCGCCAGCGCAGGGTGCAGGAGGTGCCCAGCAGGGCCCGGAAGGGCTTGGACATATGCGCCGAGTGCAGGCCGATAAAGCCCATGCCGCGGTTCACCCGCTCCACAATCCTGGCAGCCAGTTCGTCCGGCACCTGATGGTGGGCGATATGCCCCCACCAGACCAGCACGTCGGTTTCGTCCAGCACGCTGTCCGGCAGGCCGCATTCCGGCTGGTCCAGGGTGGCGGTGCGCGCCTGCACCCCGTCCAGCTCGTTGAGGAAGCCGGCGATCGTGCCGTGGATCCCCTGCGGATATACGGCCTTGACTTCCGGCTCGGAATCGTGGATGTTTTCATTCCAAACGGTGACGCGAATCATCATTGCTCCATCCTTTCAGCGGGCGGGAAAGCCCGCTCATTTTTATCGGGAGATGTCCCGTCAGAAGCGGCCGTGGATGGTTTCCCCCGTGCGGTCGGATTCAAAGGAGGCTTCCATGACCTTCATAACACGCATGGCTTCCTCCGGCTTGACCCGCAGCGGCTCGGTCCCATCAAGATAGGCGGCCAGGTTCCGGTAAAAAATGTCGTAATCGGTTTCCACCCCTTCGCCGCTGAAGGAGATTTCCTCCAGCGTGTCCTTGGAGCGGGGAGCCATCGTCTTGGTCGGGCCGGCCTTGGTGTAGACGATCTCCTCCTCAAAGGTGACCTCGCGCTCCTTGGCGCGCACAATCCGCCCGTCAAAGCTCCAATCGGGGATGGTGATGGCGCCGAGATCGCCGTAGACCAGCCAGCGGGGCGCTTCAATGTAATGGCTGGTGCCGACTTCGACCATGGCGGTGGGCCCGTCCTCAAACTTCATAATCAGCTTAAAGCCGTCGTCGCATTCCTGAAACGCCACATGGTACATTTCGCAGCTGACGCTGACCACCGGGCGGGGGATCAGCATCATCAGCTGGTCAATCAGATGGACGCCCCAGTCCAGCATCATCCCGCCGCCGGCCACCGCATACTGCCGCCAGCCCTCCGGGATGCCGCGGGAGCCAGTCACCCGGCTTTCAATCGAAAAGACCTTGCCCAGCAGCCCTTTTTCTATCGTATCCTTGACCCGCAGATAATCGGCGTCGGCCCGCCGGTTCTGGTGGACGGTGAAGGGAACGCCGGTGCGTTTGGAGCAGTCGATCATTTCCTGCAGCTCGGCGCTGGACATGGCCACCGGCTTTTCACAGATGGCCATCTTGCCGGCCTCAAGCGCCTGGCAGACAAGGTCCTTATGGAAGTTGTTCGGCGTGGCCACCAGGACGACATCCACCGTTTCGTCGGCCAGCAGCGCCTCAAAGGAATCGTAGGACTTGGGGATCCCTTCTTTGCGCGCCAGCTCCATCCGGGCGGGATTGATGTCGTATACGCCGCAGAAGGCCACCCGGTCGGTACGGCGGATGCCGTTTGCGTGCCAATGCCCCATGCCGCCGTAGCCGACGATCGCCACCTGGTATTGTTTCATGCAAATCAAACCTTTCTGTAGTCGGAGGATGATGAAAGGAAGGGTTCATCGGGATCCAGCCAAATGGCCGGCGGGCCGGCATCCTTGGATGGCCGGGCCGGCCTGCCGCCGGTATGCCGGTGAACGGCGGGCTGTCAGGACCACCACATCGCGGCGGGATCCTCCCGGATCAGCAGATCCTTCAGGAAAGCGATCGCCTTTTCCAGTCCTTCCCGGGGGGACATCAGGCCGTCCTCATGTTCAATGCTGATCGCCCCGTCGTAGCCGGCCAACCGAAGCTCGGAAAGCATATCCTTCCATTTTTTTGCGTCGGTGCCATAGCCCACCGTGCGGAAAATCCAGCTGCGGCCGGCCAGGTTCCCAAGGGACTGGGTGTCCAGCACCCCGTTCTTGGCGCAGTTGTACGGATCAATGCGGGTATCCTTGGCATGGAAATGGTAAATGGCCCCCGCCAATTCGCGGATAGCGGCGACGGGATCCATCCCCTGCCAGATCAGATGGCTGGGATCGAAATTCGCCCCAATGATGTCGCCGACCGCCTCCCGTAGGCGGAGGAGGGTGCGGGGGTTGTATACGCAGAAGCCGGGATGCATCTCAAACGCGATGCGCTTAACCCCGTAGGAACGGGCGATGTCCGCCGCCATTTTCCAATACGGGATCAGCACCTCGTTCCACTGCCACTCAAGGATTTCGCCGTACTCGTTCGGCCAGGCGCAGGTTACCCAGTTTGGGCGCTTGGATTCGGGGCAGTCGCCCGGGCAGCCGGAGAAGCCGACCACCGTTTCCACCCCCAGCTTCTGCGCCAGGCGGCAGGTATCGACAAATACCTGGTGGAAACCCTCCGCAATGGCCTTATCCGGGTGGACGGGGTTCCCGTGGCAGGAGAGCGCGCTGATGGTGAGCTCGTTTTTCGCCAGCAGGTCCTGCAGGGCGTGCAGCTTGCCCTCGTCGTTCAGGCAGTCCGCAACGCCGACGTGGCAGTCGACCGTGTAGCCGCCGGTGCCGAGCTCTACCTGCTCCACCCCAAGGGAATGCAGGTAGGCAAAGGCCTGCTCGGCCGGGGTCCCCTGAAGCGGGACGGTCAATACGCTGAGTTTCATAGGGCACCAATCCTTTCTGCCTTGCCGGGCATGAACGCGCTGCTTCCTCTTGCCCGGACAAGCGTTAAGCTTTCTGCTTTCATTATAATGGAAATCCAAGCAAATTCAGCAACTATCTCCTTGGATTTTCTAAACTTTTTTTGGATGTAGCGCTTGAAAAATGCCGTCAGCCCTGCGCCTCCAGCTCGGTATCCCTGCGGTAGGAGGCGGGGGTGCGCCCGGTGACGCGGCGGAACGCTTTATAAAAATTTGTGCCGTTGTTGAAGCCGCAGGCCATGGCGATCTCCGTCAGGTTCTGCGGCGTGGTGCGGATCAGCTCTATGGCCCGCTGTACCCGCTTGTGGACGATGTACTCCACCGGGGAGACGCCGTTAAACCGCTTGAAGAGGGTGGAAAAATACGCGGGGCTGACGTGGACGATCGCCGCCAGGTCCGCTAAGCGGAGGTCGGCGTCAAGATGCTCGTCAATATAGGCCAGCACGGCGTTCAGCTGGCTGATGTCCTCCTCCGGCAGCGGCTTGCTCGCCTTTTTCAAGTCGACATAATCGTAGTGCCGGATGATTTCCGCGAAAATGGTTTGCAGCTTGATCTTGATCATCAGCTCGTAGCACACGCGCCGCTCGTCGTATTCCTGCCGCATCTCCTGCAGCAGGGAAAAAATGTGCGGCGTGGCGGGGTTGCTGCGGTCCAGGACGTTGGAAAAGCGTTCCCCCCGTTCAAAGAACACCAGCAGGAAGTTGTAATCAAGGGCGTTGGACAGCGAGTTCCAGATAAAAGAAGGGTCAAAGTGTACCACCAAATGATGCATGGTGGTCCCTTCGGGGACAAAGAGGGCGTGGGGTTCGGTATTGTTTAGGATAATGATATCCCCCGGCTGCAGGTCGTAAAAGCGCGCGGCGATCTGATAACGCCCCGTCCCCTGCAGCACGCAGGAAATTTCCAGGTTGTGATGGGTGTGGGGGCCGGGATGATAAGGGCCGACCAGGATGTGCTCTTCTATGGAAATCAGCGGCGTGCCGTCCTTATCCCGAAGGGGCTGAGGGGCCATAGCGGTTCCTCCTTCCAGATGGTTTGAGTATACCTCCGATCGCTGGGCTTGTCAACGGATGGGACGGGTCGGGCCGGGGAAGGAAACCCCTCGGATTTTGCCGGGCCGTTTCCTTCCCAGGCGCATAGGATGGGATACGGCCTTTCGGTTTCCGGGCCTACATAGGCCGGTTCAGAAGTGCCGCCGGGAGGAATGGGCCGGCTATGCCGGAAGGGCCGTTTTGCTGCCTTATGCGGTCTTCATTGAGGAGAGAAAGGAAGGAAACGCAATGTTTTCATCGGCATACAATCTGCGGGAGTTTGCCCGTCTGGTCCAGAATACGGCACCGGCTGCCCGCGCCTCGCTCCGGGGGGATGTCAGCCACCGCGGGCTGCACGGGACGGTCGGCTTTTACCCTGCCAGGGGCGGCGCCCTGGTCGTCGCCGAGCTGTACGGCCTGCCCGCCAAGCCGTCGGACGGGGTGTTCGGCTTTCATATCCATGAAGGGGCGGCCTGCCGGGGAGAGGGGCAGGACCCTTTTTCGCAAGCCGGCGGGCATTTCAATCCCGGCGGGCGGCCCCATCCCTACCACGCGGGGGATATGCCGCCGCTGTTTGGAAACGCAGGCTATGCGTACCTGGCCTTCTTTACCAACCGGTTTACGCCGGCGGAGGTGGTCGGACGGACGGTGGTTATCCACAGCGGGCCGGATGATTTAACCACCCAGCCGTCGGGGGATTCCGGGCAGAAAATCGCCTGTGGAGAAATCCGCCGGAGCTGACGCATCCCGCAGCAAGCGCCGGGGAACAAGTGGGCCGGAGAGGGCCCCCTTCGCCGGCGTGCGAAGGCCCGTCCCGGCTTTGCCGGCATCCCCGGAAGTGGGCTGCGCGGGAGATAAGCCAAGGAGGCCTTACAGCGCCAATATATCCGGCTCCGGAAGCTGCTTTTTCCTCGCTTTTTTGCGAAAAAGGCCCCTTTCCGTTCCCAATATGCTATACTGGAAGCGGGCAGCGGACCGGCGGGCGGCCGCTCAGTCTGCCCGGATGAAAACGAGGGATTGTGGAGGGGGAATCGGCGATGACCGGCAGGGAACGATGGCGGAAGCTCGCAAGGAGGCTGCTGGCAGTTTTCTATCCGGAGCGCTGCGCCTGCTGCCGCCGTGTGATCCCCTGCGAAGCGGCGATTTGTGAGAGCTGCCGCGCCGACCTGCCAGTGATCGCCCCGCCGCTCTGCCCGTATTGCGGGGCGGCTAAGGCCGACTGTACCTGCCGGGCAAGGCGGCGGCTGACGGAGCGCGTAGCCGCTCCGTTTTACTATGAGGGCAAAGCGCGGCAGGCCATCCGGAACCTGAAATTCAACGGGCATCCCGACGCGGCGGAGTTCCTGTCCGCCGCCATGGCCGAGACGGTGCGACGGGAATACGGCGCCCGCCCCTTTGACGCTGTGATCCCCGTGCCGGTCAGCCAGGAAACCCGGCGCCGCCGGGGCTACAACCAGAGCGCGCTGCTCGCATCCGGGCTGGCGTCACGGCTTTGCCTGCCGATGGAGGAAGCGTTGGTCAAGCTGTGGGATGCGCCGCCGCAGAGGCAGCTGCCGGCGGACCGGCGCAGCGGGAATGTGTTCGGCGTTTTTGACCGGGCGCCGGACGCCGATGTTTCCGGCAGGATGCTGCTGCTGGTTGACGATATCGCCACCACTGGGGCGACGCTGGACGAATGCGCCAAGATGCTCAAGCTTTACGGCGCGCGGGAAGTATATGCCGTGACTGCCGCGGTTTCCCGCTTGTCAAAGCAGACAAAATAAGCTATACTGAATTGAAAATAACGCGGATAGGGTCGGATGCTGCCGAAGCGGCGGACGGCCTTTCCGTTTTTGATGCTGAGCCGCCAGGCGGCAAGGCGGAGCCTCCGGCGAAAGGACGTGCAGAGATGCCGGGAATGGATTTGGGAATTGACCTGGGCACCTCCCGGGTTACGATTTATGCTTCCGGGCGCGGGATCGTGCTGCGGGAGCCTTCGGTGATCGCGGTGGAAAGCGCTACCGGCCGGATGATTGCGTGCGGTAAGGACGCATATGCAATGCTGGGGCGCACGCCGGATTCCATAGAAGCGGTCCAGCCCCTGAATAAGGGCGTCATTTCCGATTACGACTATGCGGAGCAGATGCTGCGGTATTTTGTCCGCAAGGTGTGCGCCTATAAAATCCTCAAGCCCCGGGCGGCGGTCAGCGTCCCCGCCTCGGTGACGGAGGTGGAGCAGCGCTCGGTAATTGAGGCGGTCCGCGCCTCCGGAGCCCGCCGGGTGGTGCTGATTGAGGAGTCGATGGCCGCGGCCATCGGCGCGGGGCTTGACGTCGCCGTGCCGCGCGGCTCGATGGTGGCGGACCTCGGCGGGGGCACCACCGATGTGGCGGTGATGTCCCTCAAGGGCGTTGTGGCCTCCCTTTCGATCCGGGTGGGCGGCAACGACTTGGACGAGGCGATTGTCCGTTATCTGCATAATAAATATAACCATGCCGTCGGCCGGCTGACGGCGGAACAGGTGAAGATGCGGATCGGCTGCGCCCTGCCGCAGGAGGACGACCCGGCCATGCCGGTGAAGGGAAGGGACGCCGTGACCGGCCTCCCCTGCGTGCGGGAGGTCCATTCCTCCGAGATCCTTGAGGCCATCCGGGAACCGCTGGAGCAGATGGTCGCCGCCGTGCAGCGGGTGATTGAAAACACCCCGCCGGAGCTGACGGGGGATATCCTGGATTCCGGCATCCTCCTGACCGGCGGGACGGCGCAGCTTAACGGGATGGCGGAGCTGATGACCCGCCGGACAGGGGTGGTCTGCCGCGTGGCGGAGAACCCTTCCGACTGCGTGGCGATCGGGACCGGGAAGGCGCTGAAATACGTCGGCGTGCTTTCCTCCGGGGTGTACGATATCAGCCGGTTTACCACCTCTGCGCTGGATCCGACGGGGGTGTGAGCGCTTTGGCGGGAACGGCCGCCGGAACAGCGGCAGGCATAAAAAAGGGGCGGTGCAAAATGGTCCGTTTTGCAGCGCCTATTTTTTGTTAAACCGCGCGGATTTTTACGCTTGCCCAAGCGCGTGACCGGAAAAAGGCGCCTGGCAATCGCTTTTTACACCGTCGGCTGCATGTCCCCGTCCAGGCGGACCCTGGAGCCGGTGGCGCCCCGCTGGCCCTGGTATTTCCCGCGGTAGGGAGCGGCCGCCCGGCCGTCCATTTGGGCAAAGACAAGCTGCCCCACCCTCCGGCCCGCCTTCAATACAATGGCGCAGCGGTTGGCGTTGTACAATTCCAGCGTGATTTCGCCTTCAAAGCCGGGGTCGACCCATCCGGCGTTTTGGATAAACAGCCCCATCCTCCCAAGCGAGCTTCTCCCTTCAACAAAGGCGGTCAAATAATCCGGCAGATGAAAATACTCCATGGTGGTGGCCAGCACGAATTGATTTGGCAGCAGAATATAGGTGTCGGCCGTAATCGCTTTATAATGGATCTCGTTTTCCATGTCGATCATGCCCGCGGGCGAATCCTCCACAATACGGAAGGAATTCCCCAGCCGGATGTCGATGCTGGCCGGCTGGATCTGTTCCGGCGTCAGCGGGTCAATCCGCAGGGTCTGTTCCTTCAGCATTTTACGCAGCGTTTGATCGGACAATATCATGGCGTTCCATCCTTTCTGTCGGATCCTTTATTCCTGTCTATTATAGGAATTGTACCATGGACGCCGGCAGAATGCTACCGCTCTTTTCCGCTGTGCCTGCGTAGCGGGACCGCGGCGGCAGCCACGTAAAAAATTTTTCATTTTCATCCTAACCGCCGCCTATCAGGCGGTACTATAAGGGTGGAAGCTTCCAAAAAGCTGCAGAAAGGAGGAATCCCATGGATAAGGATCAGGCACACAGGCAGATCGCCGGGACGGCCAAAACCCTGTTCGCCTACTGCCGCGCCCGCACCGACAGCCGGGAGGAGGCGGAGGACCTTTCCCAGGAAATCCTGCTGGAGCTGCTCCGCTGCCATGGCAATATCCGGGACGACGGCGCTTTTTACGGCTTTCTGTGGGCCGTAGCCGGCAACCGGTATAAGGCCTGGTGCCGGAAAAAGCGGTCCCCGTCCGCAGATGCTGCGCCGCTTGACGAGAACATCGCAGAAAAAAGCGAGCCGCTTTGGCTCGCTATGGAAAAGGACGAGGATCTTTGTCTTCTGCGCAGGGAGCTTTCCCTGCTGGAGGAAAACCACCGCAAGGCGACGGTGGCCTACTATGTGGAGGGACTGCCTGTGCGGCAGATCGCCCGGCGGCTCCGCGTATCCGAAAGCATGGTGAAATACCTCCTGTTCCACGCCCGGAAACAATTGAAGGAAGGGATAATGATGCAAAGAACCTGGGGAGAAAGAAGCTATCATCCCGGCGCGATGAACCTGCGGTATTGGGGAGACGGCCCCAACCGCTTTTGGGATCTCTGCCGGGAGAACCGGATTGCCCAGAACATCCTGCTGGCCTGCTATAACGACCGCTGCACCGCGCAGGAAATCAGCCTTCAGCTCGGCGTAGCCGTTCCTTATCTTGAAGATGAACTGCACCGCCTCCTGGAATCGGGCGTCCTGCGGGAATCGGGGCGGAGATACGAAACGGCGGTAGTGATCTTTACCAAGGAGTTCCAGGCGGAGCTGGAACGGCGGACGCTGCCTATTGAGGAGGAGATGGCGGCGGAGATCCGGCGCTGGATAGAGGAAAACGGGCAGGCGGCCGAGCGGCTGGGAGACTGGGGCGCTGGCATAAATCAGAACCTGCTGCGCTGGCATTTGGCGTCCCTGCTGCTTGAGGACGCGGTTTTGGACCGCTTCCAGGGGAGCCTTTCCCTGGAATACCCCGTCACGGCCTACGGCGACCATGCCTTTGTCTGGGGAGAGGAGGAGTATCCGGGAGAAAAGGGGCAGTTCGGGACCTGCAGCCTGACGAACGAGGCGGGGGATCAGGTCTGCTTCCTGGACTTCACCTTGAACGGGGATATGCTGCATCATGCGTTTTACAATTATCCGCGCCGTGTCCGGCTGCTGCTTGCACTGGCGCGGGACGCCTCTGCCGAAACGCTGGAAGGCGACCGGGAGGAGCTGGCCGAGCTCCTTCGGCTGGGGGTCGTGCGGAAAGAGGGCGAAGCCCTCCGGCTTTGCCTGCCGGTGTTCCGCCGGGCGGAATGGGACTCCCTGCGGGAGCGAATGGCCCCGGAGGCTGTCCGGCTGGAGGAAAGGACGAG
>CAJFQI010000037.1 GCA_904419005.1 Candidatus Avimonas faecium
ACCCTCCGGAGACACCCTCCGGAGACACCCTCCGGAGACACCCTCCGGAGACACCCTCCGGAGACACCTGAAAATCCCCGGAGGATGCAGTGATTCGGGAACGGCCTCCTTCGGGAAAAACGAAGGAGGTTATTCTTTTGAAAAGCAAGAAGCTGCTGGCTGCCCTGCTTGCGGCGGCGGCCGTCCTGGCGCTCCCGGCTGCGGCGTTCGCGCAGGAGCCGGCGGAGGCGGCGGACGCATGGGACGGCACGGCCGACACGTCCTGGTATGATCCGGACGACCCGCAGGAGAGCTATACCCTGTCCACGGCGGAGGAGTTCGCCGGCTTTGCCGCACTGGTCAACGAGGAGGATCTCACCTTTGAAGGGGTGACCGTCGCTCTGGACACCGACCTTGACCTGGCGGGCCACCAATGGATCGCCATCGGGGACGGGAACAATGTCGGCGGTTATTTCGGCGGGACGTTTGACGGACAGGGGCACGTTGTGCGCAACCTGACGATTACGGAGCCGGATTCCGGCATGTACGGGCTTTTTGGCGTCGTCTCCCTGACCGGGACGATCCAGAACCTGGGCGTAGTGGACGCGAACGTTTCTACGCCGACGGCGGCGGAATGGATTGATATGGGTATCCTGGCCGCCTGGGTCAACCAGTCCCGGGTGATCAACTGCTATACCACTGGGACAGTGCGCAGCGCCCATGAGGAGGGCGGCTTTATGCTGGTCGGCGGCCTGGTGGGGCAGTGCACGGCGGGCGCCCAGATTATCGGCTGCTACTCCACGGCGGCGGTGGAAAGCCTGAACGTGGGCGACGACTCGTCGGATACCGTGGGCGGATTGATCGGCCAATGGGAGAACGCGACGGAGGAATCGCTCATTGCCGACTGCTGGTTCGGCGGGAAAATCGTATGCGAATATACGGATTCCGGCGTCGGAGGGATCCTGGGCGCCAACTTTGATTTTGATGACGATCAGCCCGGCGTGTCAATCCGCAACTGCGTGATGGCGACCGACGACGTTACCTGCGAGGTGCCGGACAATATCACCTGGATTGCCGCCCTGGTCAACGGGCCGGTTGAAAATTGCTATTGGCCGGACGACCCCGACTATGCCGCGGTCGTCAAGTTGGTGGTTGATTGGAGCCAAGGGACGGCTTCCGCCGACCCCGATTTTGACGAAACCGTCTGCGGGACCGCAGCGGCCGATTTAACGGATCCGGCCATCCTGGCCGGCCTGAATGAAAACGCTGCGGAAGGGGTCGTTTGGGCCATGGGCTTTGGCCATCCGGTTTTCACCTGGGACGAGCCCAACATCCCCGCCGACTATTCCGCTGTCGATGCGGCTATCGGCCGCATTCCCGCCGACCTGAGCCTGTATACCGACGAAACCGTGGAGGCGCTGGAGGCCCTGCGGGACAACGTGGACAGGGGGATGAGCAAGGCGCAGCAGACGGAAGTGGACGCGATGGCCGAAGCCATTGAGAGCGCCATCGCCGCGCTGGAGTACAAGGGCGCGGATTACAGCAAGGTAGACGCGGCGATTGAGGCGGCGGAAGCGCTCAATAAGGACGACTATAAGGACTTCACGGCGGTGCAGGAGGCGGTGGACGCCGTAGTGCGCGGCCTGGATATCACGAAGCAGGCGGAAGTGGATGCGATGGCCGAAGCGATTGAGGACGCAATGGCTGCGCTGAATGAAAAGCCCGAGCCGGAGACGCCGGCTGTCCCGCCGGAGACCGGGGAAAGCAGCCGCACGGGCATTTGGTTTGGGGCCCTTCTCCTGGCGGCCGGCGCGGCGGCCGGGACGCTGGCCTTCTCAAACCGGAAAAGGAGGGCGCGGGCCGGTAAGTAACGCGCTTTGCCAGAAAAGCAAGGCGGCGGGGCCGCTGCCCAATGCCGAACCCCTGCGCAAAGGCCGGGAAATGGCTCCGTGATGCCTGCAAACGAATTCGTAAAGGGTGCGCTGCAAAATTTCTTTTGCAGCGCACCCTTTTTGGCGCCTGCGGCGTGTCCCGGTCTCCCGTTCCGGCCGAGGGGCATCGGTGCGGGCGGATCCATCCGGCTCCCGTCGGCTCCCCTTGCATTCGTATGCCGGAAAGGTGGCTTCTCCCAAAAATACGGGGCAAAACGCCCGCTCCCGCCGCGCTGTCAATCGCCGGACAGCACGGTGCAGGAGGCCTTGACAAACGCCGTTTCTGCCTTATAATGGTGATGCGTCAATCATTGATCTATCAACAAGGAGGCTGCGGCATGGAAAAAACCTTCCATTTGCTGCTTTACCGCGCATTTCACGCACAGCGCAGCTATCTGCGCCCTTTTGTGGGGGAATTGGGGCTTGGCTCCGGCCAGCCGAAGATCATCGCCTATCTTGCGGCGCACGGTCCCTGCCGCCAGCGGCAGCTGGCCGATTATTTTGAAATTGACCCGGCGGCGGTCAGCCGGATGCTGGACGCGCTTGATAAGGGCGGCTTCCTCACCCGGCAGGTGGACCAGACCAACCGGCGGGCCGACATCGTGGAGCTCACGCAGAAAGGGCGCGACGCCAGCAAAGCCTGGCAGGGCCACTGTCGGGAGGAAGAGGAGCTCATGCTGGAGGGCTTCACCCCGGAAGAGCGGGAGCAGTTCGCGCAGTATCTGACGCGGGCGTATCATAATCTGCGCGGGAAACGGCAGTAAGGAGGCCCGGGTATGAACGATATCAAACGGCTGATGAGCTATCTCGGGCCCTACCGCCTAGATCTGGTGTTTGGGTTGCTTTTCGTGCTGGTGGAGACGTGCTTTGAGGTGCTCATCCCCATCCTGATGGCGGACATCATCGACGTCGGGGTCGTCAACCATGACGTCCCGTACATCCTGCGGCAGGGAGGGCTCATGGTCCTTTGCGCGCTGCTGGCGCTGCTGACCGGCCTGCTGTATGCGCGGTATGCCGCCCGCGCCGCCTACGGGTTTGGCTCAAGGATCCGGGAGGCGGAATTTGAAAAGGTGCAGCAATACGCCTTTTCCAACCTTGACCATTTTGAGACGTCTTCCCTGGTCACCCGGATGACCACCGACGTCACCGTGCTGCAAAACGCCCTTACCGGCGGGCTGCGGCCGATGGCGCGCGGGCCTTCGATGCTGATCTTGGGCGTGGGCCTGTCCATCTACATGAATGCGCAGCTCTCACTGGTTTTCTTTGCCTGTGCGCCGGTGCTGGGGATGATTCTCTTTTTCATCGTGCGCAAGATCGCCCCGATGTATGTCCAGCTGCAGCGGGCGGTGGACCGCCTCAACGGCGTGGTGCAGGAGGGGCTGACCGCCATCCGCGCGGTCAAGGCGTTTGTCCGCGGCGAATACGAGGAGGAAAAGTTCCGGGTGGTCAACGAGGAGCTGCAGCAGACCAGCCAGAAGACCTTCCACTATGCGGTGCTCAACCTGCCGGCGTTCCAGTTTACCATGTACGCCGCCGCCGTGCTGATTATGTGGTTCGGCGGGAATATGATCCTGGGAGGACGCTTGCAGGTGGGCGAGCTGACCGGCTTTATGAGCTATGTGCTTCAGGTCATGAACTCCCTGATGATGATATCCAATGTGTTCCTGCTCCTTACCCGTTCGCTGGCCAGCGCCCACCGGGTGGCGGAGGTGCTGGACGAAACGCCGGAGCTCTCCTCGCCGGAGGGGGCGGTAACCGATGTGCCGGACGGCAGCGTAGAGTTCCGCGGCGTCTCCTTCAAATACCGCCGGGACGCGCAGGAAAACGCCCTTTCGGGGGTGAACCTGCGCATTGCCGCCGGGCAGACGGTGGGGATCATCGGCGGTACCGGCTCGGCCAAGAGCACGCTGGTCCAGCTGATCCCCCGGCTGTACGATGCGACCGAGGGGCAGGTGCTGGTCGGCGGCCGGGACGTGCGGGAGTACGATTTGCAGGCCCTGCGGGACGCGGTGGGGATTGTGCTGCAAAAAAACGTCCTTTTTTCCGGCACGGTGCGGGAAAACCTGCTCTGGGGCAACGCGGAGGCGGACGACGAGACCCTCTGGGCCGCCTGCCGCGACGCCTGCGCGGATGAATTCCTAACCCGGATGCCCAAGGGGCTGGATACCGACCTGGGCCAGGGCGGGGTCAACGTTTCCGGCGGGCAGAAGCAGCGCCTCTGCATCGCCCGCACCCTGCTCAAACGGCCGAAAATCCTGATCTTTGACGACTCCACCAGCGCAGTGGACACCGCGACGGAGGCAAAAATCCGCGCTTCGTTGGCCCGCCGCCGGGACGTGACCAAAATCATCATCGCCCAGCGGATCACTTCGGTGATGGACACCGACCAGATTGTGATTTTGGAGGACGGACGCGTCCACGCCGTGGGGACGCATGCGCAGCTTCTGGCGTCCGACCCGATTTATCAGGAAATCTATGCCTCGCAGATGAAAGGAGGGGACGAGAATGGCCCGGCCATTGAGCGGTAAACGGCCGCAAAACCTCAAATTCACCGTCCAGTCCCTCCTTTCGTATATGGGGCGCCACAAGGCCCTGCTGGGCGTTGTCGCTGTCCTGGTGACGATCAGTGCGCTGGCCAACCTGCTGGGTACCTATATGCTCCGCCCGGTGGT
Source organism: Candidatus Avimonas faecium (assembly GCA_904419005.1). Classification (GTDB taxonomy): domain Bacteria; phylum Bacillota; class Clostridia; order Oscillospirales; family Acutalibacteraceae; genus Avimonas; species Avimonas faecium. The sequence goes on from CAJFQI010000037.1 coordinate 4,583, forward strand.
CAACTCCCTGGCGGCCGGCGATATGGCCGACCTAGTGCGGGGCGTGGTCATCACCGCGCTGATTTACGCGGTCGGCGTCGCGGCGGCGTACGGGTATACCCAGACGATGGTCAAGGCGGCGCAGAAGGTGCTGTTTGACATCCGGCGGGACCTGTTCGCCCACCTGCAAAAGCTGCCGCTTCGCTTCTTTGATTCCCAGCGCCACGGCGACATCATGAGCTATTTCACCAACGATGTTGACACCATCGCGGACGCGCTCAACAACAGCTTCGCCATGGTGATCCAGAGCTTTATCCAGATCGTGGGGACGCTGACGCTGCTGTTTGTCCTCAACTGGCAGCTTACTCTGGTGGCGGTCCTCTGCTACATCGTGATGTTTTGGTATATCCGGTACAGCGGCAAGCGGAGCCGCGCCTACTTCAACCGGCAGCAGGCCTGCCTGGGGGATCTTGACGGCTACATTGAAGAGATGGTCAACGGCCAGAAGGTGGTCAAGGTTTTTAACCATGAGGAGGAGAGCCTGCGGGCCTTCCGGGAGAAAAATGAGAAGCTCCGCCAAGCCGGCACCGGCGCGCAGAGCTATGCGGCCACGATGGTGCCGGCGGTGGTGAGCATCTCCTATGTCAACTATGCCATTGTGGCCGTGCTCGGCGGCATCATGGCGATGCAGGGCCTGACCGACGTGGGGAGCCTGGCAAGTTATTTGGTTTTCGTCCGCCAGGCGGCGATGCCGATCAACCAGTTCACCCAGCAGAGCAATTTCCTGCTGGCGGCGCTGGCCGGCGCGGAGCGTATTTTCACTGCGATGCTGCAAAAGCCTGAGGTAGACGAGGGCCGGATTGAGCTGGTCAATGTCCGGCAGGAAGGCGGTCGGCTGGTCCCATGCAAGGAAAAAACCGGCCTTTGGGCCTGGCGGCGGACGGACGGCGCGCTGGTCCCTCTGCGGGGCGACGTGCGCTTTGAGCATGTAAGCTTCGGCTATGGGGACTCCCGCCGGATCCTACAGGACATCAGCCTGTACGCCAAGCCGGGACAGAAGATCGCTTTTGTCGGGTCGACCGGCGCGGGCAAGACCACCATCACCAACCTCATCAACCGCTTTTACGACGTGCAGGAGGGGCGGGTGACCTACGACGGGATTGACGTCAAGGAGATCCGCAAGGATTCGCTGCGCCGCTCCCTTGGCATGGTTTTGCAGGACACCCACCTCTTTACCGGAACCATTGAGGACAACATCCGCTTCGGCAAGCTCGACGCCACCAAGGAGGAGATTGTGCGGGCGGCCAAGATCGCCAACGCCGATTCCTTTATCCGCCGGCTGCCCCAGGGATACCAGACCATGGTGACGGCGGATGGGGCGAACCTTTCCCAGGGGCAGCGCCAGCTGCTGGCGATCGCCCGCGCGGCGGTAGCCGACCCGCCCGTGCTGATCCTTGACGAGGCGACCTCAAGCATAGATACCCGCACCGAGGCGCTGATTGAAAAGGGGATGGATCAGCTTATGGAGGGGCGCACCGTGTTTGTGATTGCCCATCGGCTGTCCACTGTGCGCAACGCCAATGCGATTATGGTGCTTGAGCACGGCCAGATTGTGGAGAGGGGCAGCCACGAGGATCTGCTGGCCCAGAAGGGCGAGTATTACCAGCTGTATCACGGCATGTTTGAGCTGTCGTAATCCTCTTTCGGAAAAGGGCGGGGCGCTGCGGCGCCCCCTCCCTTTATGTATTTGCGCGCGGGTGCAGTTTTCCGTCCCCTATCGGGTGCCTGCGTATTGACAGGGGATAGGCGGCTATGTTACGATATCCCTGCTGCGAGGAACGGATGTTCCGATCCGCCGGGCGCGGCGTGTTTCCGGGAGGGAAAACCGGTGCGCACGGGCGCCTGACGGGAATACCAGGGGCGAACATTGGCTGCGGCAGCAGGACAATGCTCCCCAAAACGGCGATTGGCCGGGCCCCCAGGCATCTGAAAAATCCCGCCGTCAAAAAGGAGGCGCCAGCCATGCGTGTTGTCATCCTGGAAATCCGGCTTTTCCTGCCTTGGGCGCACAGCCTCAAGGAGAAGCGGATGGAACGGCAGAGCCTTTTGGACAAGCTCCGCCGCCGCTTCAACGTCTCTGCCGCCGAGGTGGCGGAACAGGACCGGCATCAGCTGCTGGTCATCGGGGTGGCGGCGGTCGCAGCAGATGCCGCCCAAGGGGACAGCGTTTTGGATCATGTGCTCCGCTTTGTCCAGGGGAATACCGAAGCGGAGATTACGCAGGTTATCCGGTCAGACGAGGCGTTTCCGTAAAAGGAAGCGGGAACTGCCGGTTATTCCTTCTAGCAAAGGAGAGGATCGCATGACGAACGGCCGCTTGCAGACCAGCCGTCAGGAATTCCGCAATATCACCCCGGAGGTGGAACGGGCCGTGCGGGAAAGCGGCGTGCAGGAAGGGGTATGCCTGGTATACTGCCCCCACACCACCGCCGGGCTGACCATCAACGAAAACGCCGACCCGGACGTGGTATCGGATATGCTGTTGGCGCTGGACGCGCTTTTTCCTGACCGTCCGGAATACCGGCATAGGGAAGGCAACACCACGGCGCACCTCAAGGCCAGCTTTGTGGGCAGCAGCGTGAGCGTGCCGGTCACGGGGGGCCAGCTGGCGCTCGGCGTGTGGCAGGGGATCTATTTCTGCGAATTCGACGGCCCCCGCACCCGCCGCTATACCGTTACGGTACTGCCGGCCTAGCGGCGCTGGGCTTAGGCGCGGGACGCTCCTCCCGCATAGGATCAGGAAAGGCGGCGATAATCATGGTTGTGGATCACGAAGGCAGGCGCTGGTGGAAGGGGAACCTGCATACCCATACCACCCGTTCGGACGGCGGCGCTTCACCGGAGAGGGCGGCCGCCCTCTACCGGGAGAAGGGGTACGATTTCCTGGCGCTGACCGACCACTGGGTGCTTTCCGAGGCCCGGCGGGAAGAGGGGCTGCTCCTGCTTCCCGGCTGCGAATACAACGTGGGATCAACCGCCCAGGAGGGGATTTTCCATATCGTCGGGGTGGGGATGGAGACGCCCCCTGCCCTGGAAAACCGACCCGGGCTGACCCCCCAGGGGATTATTGACGGCATCCATGCCGCCGGCGGGCTGGCCATCCTGGCCCATCCGGCCTGGTCGCTGAACCGGGTAGGCGACGTTTTGCGCCTGAATGGCCTGGACGGGACGGAAATATACAACACTGTCTCCGGGACGCCCTGGAACGCGCGCCCGTATTCCGGCGCGTTTGTCGACCTGCTGGCTGTGGAAGGCCGGCTGCTGCCCTGCGTGGCGGCGGACGACGCCCATTTTTACCAAGGGGATGAAACGCGCTCCTACATCCTGGTGCAGGCCGACGGGGAATGCACCCCCGCCGCGGTGCGGCAGGCCATCCGGGACGGCCGCTTCTACGCGACTCAGGGGCCGACCTTTTCCCTGAACAGGCGGGACGGGGTTCTGGAGGTCGCCTGCTCCCCGGTCCGGGAGGTGGTCTTTTACTCCGATTCCGCCTATGCCTCCGACCGGGTGACGCGGGGGGACGGGCTCACGTCCGCGCGGTATGCTTTGAAGCCGAGCGACCACTTTGTCCGGGTGGAGCTGACCGATCGGGAGGGGAATACCGCCTGGTCTTCCCCTTTGGCAGTGTAAAGGGCCGGCCTTTTAGCGCCTGCGGGCGCGCCGGACGGTAAAAGGCGTTTTTCTGTACCATTTTAGCGGCCGGACGGCCGAGAAAAAGAAAATGAGGAAACAAAAATGATGCTGGGAATGACGCTGTACATCAAAAATTCCTTGGAAGCGGTGGAGCTTTATCAAGAGGCGCTTGGCCTGACGCTGGGCGAGGAGTACGTCAAGTTCCCTGATGGGACCTATATGCACGCGCCCATGTATCGGAACGGCCAGTTCCTGTTTGCCGTGTGCGAATCCACCAACGAAGCGCTGGTGAGGACCGTGAAGGAAACGGCCAGCCAGAATATCATGCCGATCGCCAGCCATGGCCTGGATTTTGATACGGTGGAAGAGGTGGAGAAAGCCTTTGAGCTGCTGTCCAAGGAAGGCGTTGTCATCCGCCCCCTGGGCAAGCTCCCATGGGACACGATCAGCACCGATTTGGTTGACAAATTCGGGGTGTGCTGGTATCTGATGAAAGAGTAAACCAAGCTGCCGGACGGGGCCGCTCACATAAGAGCGGCCCCGTCCATTGGGTAAGCGCGCCGTCCCGCCAAACAGCCGGGGCGGCGCGTTTCATGAACGGCTGGATTCGTCGGCGCCGTTTTCCTCGCGGCCGGAAGGCCTCGGCCCTTTCTCGTCCGCGGGAGGGATGGGGCGGGCGCCGGAGGAAGGGGACGCCGCTGCGCCTGCGGCGGCCTCCAGAGCGGGGGGCGCGGGCGTCTCCCATTTTTCGGGGGGAACCTTCCGCACATTCAGCCGCCGTCCCACGGTTTCCCGGAAGATGGCGTACAGCACCGAGCACAGCGGGATAAACAGCAGCATCCCGGCGACCCCCATCGTGCTGCCGCCGACGGTGACCGCCACCAGCACCCACATGGACGGGAGGTTGACCGAATTCCCCACGACATGCGGGTAGATCAGATTGCCCTCAATCTGCTGGATCACCTGGAACAGGATGATAAACCACAGCGCCTGCATGGGATTGACAATAAAGATGCAGAACGCCCCGATTGCGCAGCCGATGATCGCGCCGAAAATGGGGATCAGCGCGGTAAAGGCGGTCAGGACGCTGATCATCAGCGCGTAAGGGAAGCGAAGGACGGTCAGTACAATAAAGAACAGCAGGCCCAAAATGCAGGCCTCAAGGCATTGGCCGGAGAGGAAGCTCGAGAAGGTTTTATGTGCCATAGAGCCGACGGCAACCGTTTTGTCCGCATGCTTTTCGGGGAGATAGGCGTACAGCACCCGCTTGACCTGCCGGCCGAGCTTTTCCTTCTGCATCAGCACATAAATGGCAAAGATAAAGCCAAGGAAAAAATGGAAAAGGCCGCTGAACACCGAAGTCGCCACATTAAAGGTAGAATTCAGAAGGGCGCCGGTCCCGCTGGTCAAAAAGCCGGTGAGCTGGGAACCCACCCGGTTCCAGTCGATCTCCAGGCCCGCCAGCCAGTCCGCCCATTCGGGGTGCCGGGCGATCAGATCGGTAATCCATTCCTGCGTGCGGGAGATAAACGAGGGGATCCGCCCCGCCAGCGTCTGCAGGGTTTTGCCGACCTCCGGGATAATCAGAAACAGCACGATAAACACAATCCCCGCAACCAGCAGCACGGTAATCAGCAGGCTGAGCGGCCGCCGCAGCTTCCGCACCAGCCGGGAGGGCTGCTTCTGCCGGAAGAGGGTCCGCTCCACAAACCGCAGGGGGACGTTGAGAATGAAAGCGATGCACAGCCCCAGCAGGAAGGGGAAGACCAGCCGGAACAGGAATCCAAAAAACGCCAGCACCGCCGGCAGGTTCTGAAGCCCCACCAGCAGCAGGACGGCGAAGGCTACGACGGCAAGCAGCTTTTTCATATGGCTGTTGTTCCATTCCATCCGCAGTTTCTCCTCTCAATCCATTTTTGCGCGGCCCGTTCCGGCGTCCGAAAGGCGGCGGTTATGGCATAGAGCGCAGCAATGCGCTGAGCGCGGCGGCGTCTTTCGCCAGCCCGTCCGCTCCGGCGGCGGTCAGCTCTTTCTCGGTGCCGTAGCCGAAAAGCACGCCGACCGCGCTCAGGCCGTTTTCCTTGGCGCCGCGGATGTCGTTTTCCCGGTCGCCCACCATCACGGCCCGCTTCCGCACCGGCTCCGACAGGCCGCCCAGCGCCCCGCGGATAATTTCCCCCTTCGTAGCGTGCCGGTCGCTGAGCTCGCTGCCGGCCACCTGGTTCAGATAGGGAAGGAGGCCGAAATGCGCGGCGATCCGCCGGGCGAACACCGTGGGCTTTAACGTGGCGATCGCCGTGAAAGCCCCGCTTTGGTGCAGGTCTTTGAGCAGCGCGGGGATGCCGGGGTATACCTCGTTTTCAAAGATCCCTTTTTCGGAAAAATACACGCGGTAATCCTTCACCGCTTGGGCCGCCTGCGCGTCGTCCATGGAGAAGTACTTTTGGAACGACTCAAAGAGGGGCGGGCCGATAAAAGGATGGAGCGTCCGCCGGTCGCTGACGAGGATCCCCTGCCTTTGCAGGGCAAACTGCACCGATTTGGTGATCCCTTCGGCCGGGTCGGTCAGGGTGCCGTCCAGGTCGAATAGGACGGCGGGGGGATAGGGCATATGAACGCTCCTTTCAAGGCAGCGGGGCGGAAGCCCGCCGCTGGGATTGCCGCCGGCGGTTCGCCGTACCGGCTGTGCAGAGTGTACGACCAGTGTAGCATATCCGGCCCTTGGATGCAACGGCGGCAGGGTGTGTGTTTTGTTCACCGCCCGATTCCTTGTCAGGGCCGGGGCGGTACGGTATACTACAATAGAGAAGCTATCCAATATCCGCGCTGCGGGTCAGGGAAAGGGAGGAAGCCGGGGTGTTTGCACGCATAAAAAGCATGGGCCTGCTGGGGGTGGACGGCTTTTTGATTGATGTGGAGGCCGATTTGTCCCAGGGCCTGCCGGGGTTTGACGTGGTCGGCCTGCCGGGCGCGGCGGTGCGGGAGTCCCGGGACCGGGTGCGCGCGGCGATGAAGAACAGCGGCTTTACCTATCCGGTCAGCCGGATTACCGTCAACCTGGCCCCGGCCGATGTGCGCAAGGAAGGGTCGGTGTACGACCTCCCCCTCCTTTTGGCCCTGCTGAAAGCGAGCGGGCAGCTCCGCGCCCCGCTGGACGACGCCGCCTTTGTGGGGGAGCTGTCCTTGACCGGGGATGTCCGGCCGGTGCGGGGCGTGCTCCCCATGGTGCTTGCCGCGCGGGACGGGGGCCTTCAGCGGGTGTTTGTCCCGGCCGCCAACGCGGCCGAAGGGGCGGTGGTGGACGGCATTGCGGTTTATCCGATTGCCGGACTGCAAGCCCTGCTTGACCATTTGTCGGGGGAGCGGCCGATCCCGCCCGCCAGGCCGGAGGATTTCCCGGGCCTGTATGCCGGGGCGGGGGAAACCGCCGACTTTGCGGACGTCAAAGGGCAGCTTGCCGCCCGCCGCGCGCTTGAGGTCGCGGCCGCCGGCGCGCACAATATCCTGCTGATCGGGCCGCCCGGATCGGGCAAAAGCATGCTGGCCAGGCGCCTCCCGTCCATCCTGCCGGATCTCACCCCGGCGGAAGCGCTTGAGGCCACCAAAATCCATTCAATCGCCGGGACGCTCCCGGGCGGGGCGGGCCTGCTGCGGGCGCGGCCCTTCCGTTCGCCCCATCACGGGGTTTCCGCCGCGGGGCTGACGGGCGGCGGGGCCGTCCCCCGGCCGGGGGAGGTGTCCCTGGCGCACCAGGGGGTGCTTTTCCTGGACGAACTGCCTGAATTCAGCCGCGCGGCGATGGAATCCCTCCGCCAGCCGCTGGAGGACGGCGTCGTGACCATCTCGCGGGTCAACGCTTCGCTGACCTATCCGTGCGCGTTTATGCTGGTGGCGGCGATGAACCCTTGCCCCTGCGGATATTTTGGGCATCCGTCCCGGGCCTGCACCTGCTCGCCGAATGCCCGCAAGGCCTATCTGGCCAAGGTATCCGGCCCCCTGCTGGACCGAGTGGATCTGCACATTGAGGTGCCGCCGGTGGAATTTGACCAGCTCACGGCCGGCGGACAATCGGAAAGCTCCGCCGCTATCCGGGAACGGGTGAACGCCGCGCGGGCCCGGCAGCTGCGGCGCTATCAGGGCACGGCGATTACCTGCAACGCCCACGTCCCGCCGGGGCTGCTGCGGGAGGCCTGCCCCCTGACCGCGGCGGCTGAGCAGCTCCTGCGCGGGGCGTTCGACCGGCTTGGCCTATCCGCGCGGGCATACGACCGGCTGCTGAAGGTCGCGCGCACCATCGCCGACCTGGACGGCGCGCAGACCATTGACGTCGGCCATGTGGCGGAGGCGGTGCAGTACCGCAGCCTGGACCGGCGGTATTGGCAGGCATAATCACGGAGCTCTCTTGCGGGCCGAAAGAACGGCCCGCATTTCGCGTCCTATGGCGCGAAGCCATGCGGCTTCGTTTCCATGGCCTTTGCAGCGGGGTGGCTTCCTCGGCGAGCGGCGAAAGACGAGGCAGACCGTGACGGTCCCCGTTCCTGCCAGGCCTGGATGCTTTTCGGAACCGGGAGCGGGCCGCTCCCTACAGCCGCAGCCCCTTGACGTCCTTGATGCGGGAGAGGATGACGCTGCTGTCCACCCGGATGATCCCCGGCAGCGCGTCGATCTCTTCGCGGATAAAGCGCTCCATCTCCTCGTGCCCCGAGGCGACCGCGTGGACATGCAGGCGGCTGTTGCCGGTTACCCGGTAAATCTGGGTGACGGTGCCGCTGCGGGCAAGGCGGTCAATCACCGCCTCAAGGCAGGCCGGTTCGGCTTCAATGTCAAAGTAGCAGGAGATGGCCCCGCTGATCTTTTGGGGGTTGATGACCGTGGTATACTCCTCAATGACCCCCTTTTCCTCCAGGGCGCTGACCCGGGCCTTGACCGCCACCCGAGAGATCCCCACCCTTTCCCCGATTTCCGAGTAGGAGAGCCGCGCGTTTTCAATCAGCAGCCGCAGGATTTTCTGATCGAGTGCGTCCAATCCGTCCAGAAACATCGGCGTATCCTTCTTTCCTATCGTCATTTTTCTTTTTTCGGCAGCGGCGGCTTGCGCGGCATATGGCGCCCGGTGATGGCGCCCGGCCCGGCGGGCCGCCGTTTTGTTTATCGTACCATACTTTCTTCGGAATGAAAAGGGCGGTTCCCTCTTGATTCTTGATGCGCAAAATGGTATGATTACTTCCGAAACGTAAGATAAATCTTACGAAAAGTTGTTTTAGGAGGAATGCCAATGCGGCGGCAAAGCGCAGCGATACGGCAGCAGAGCCTGACGCAGGGGGCCATCACCGGCAGTCTGCTGCGGTTTGCGCTGCCGATGATGGCCGGCAACCTGCTGCAGCAGCTTTACAATGTGGCGGATACCCTGGTCGTGGGGCGGTTTCTCGGGGCGGATGCGCTGGCGGCAGTGGGCTCCTCCTATACGCTGATGACCTTTATTACATCAATCCTGCTGGGGCTGTGCATGGGCAGCAGCGCGGTGTTTTCCCTGCGCTTTGGGGAAAAGGACAGCGAGCGGCTGAAGGCGAGCGCGTTGCTTTCGTTTGTGCTGATCGCCGGGGTGGCCCTGGTGCTGAATGCCGCCGCCTTCCTGGGCCTGGACGGGATTATCTTCCTGCTCCAGGTGCCGGAAAGCGTCGTCCCCTATATGCGGGATTACCTGTTCGTGATTTTTATGGGGATCGGCGCCACCTTTCTCTACAATTATTTTGCCTGCCTGCTGCGGGCGGTAGGGAATTCGGCCGTCCCCCTGCTTTTCCTGGGCGTGTCGGCCCTGCTCAACGTAGGGCTTGACCTGCTGTTTATCCTGGCGTTTTCCTGGGGCGTCGCGGGGGCGGCGATCGCGACGGTGATCGCGCAGTTTGTGTCGGGGATCGGCCTGGCGGCGTATACCCTCCTGGCTTTCCCGGCCCTGCGGCCCGCCCGGCGGCATATCCGCTGGGACCGGGCGCTTTTCCGGGAGATCGCGGGATATTCCTTCTTAACCTGCGTGCAGCAGTCGATCATGAATTTCGGCATCCTTTTGGTGCAGGGGAGGGTCAACAGCTTCGGCCCCACGGTGATGGCGGCGTTTGCCGCAGCGGTCAAGATTGATTCCTTCGCCTATATGCCGGTGCAGGATTTCGGCAATGCGTTTTCCACCTTTGTGGCGCAGAATTACGGGGCCGGCCAGCCGGAGCGGATCCGGCGCGGGGCCCGCAGCGCCGGGGGGATGGCCCTGCTGTTCTGCTTAGCGGTCAGCGCCGTGGTCTGCCTGTTCGCCCGGCCCCTGATGACGATTTTTATCTCCCCGGAGGAGACGGCCGTCATAGAAGAAGGGGTGCGCTATCTTTGGGTGGAAGGCTCCTGTTATGTTGGGATCGGGCTGCTGTTTCTCCTGTACGGCTTCTACCGGGCGGTTAAGCGGCCGGGGATGTCGGTGGTGCTGACCGTCCTCTCCTTGGGGACGCGGGTGATCCTGGCCTACGCCCTGTCCGCCATCCCCGCCGTCGGGGTGGTCGGTATCTGGGTTTCCGTCCCGATCGGCTGGCTGCTGGCGGACGCCGCCGGGATTGGGTATTATCTTTTACGCCGGGGCCGCCTCCTCCCGCCGAAGTCGGAGGAAGCCGGCGCGGCATAGGGAATGCCGCGCCGGGAAGGCGAGGCCCCGTACCCATAGGACGCAAAATGCGGGCCCCAGGAAGGGCCCGCAAAGGCATTCCACAGGCAGGTGGCCGTTGCCGCCTGCCTGCATTTCGTGTAAGCGCACCGGCGTATTTTCTGCTATTCGGCCGCTTTACCGGAGATATACTCCACGTCCATCCGCAGCACTGTCGTATTTTTGGCCGCGTCCCGTAAAGCGGCGGCTTTTTCGGCGGGCAAGGCGGGGGAATATTTTTCCACGAACAGGCGGAAAGCGGCCTGCCGCTCATCCTCCCCGTAAACGATGCGCACCTCCCCGAAGGCCATCGCGCTTTGATAGGCCATCCCCGGTCTCCGGGGCTGCACCTCGGCGCGGGCGACGGCCGTAAAGCAGGCGCGCCGGTCGCGCACGATGTTATCCAGCTTCTGCCCTTCGGCCGCGGTGTGGAAGTACAGCGCGTTGCCCGCCAGGACAAAGCAGAGCGGCACGCCGTAGGGCAGGCCGTCGTCGCACGCGGTGGACAGTACCCCGTATTCCGCCTTGTCCAGGATCCCCCGCGCATCGTCGTAGCTGGTTTTGCTGCGTATCTGCCGCATTCCGCGCATAGGAAGCGCCTCCTTCTGCCGGCAGCTGTAGACTGCCCTGCAAGATAAGCATACCACGAAACCGGCGGCTTGCCTACCGCTTTTTGCCGAAATCCGGCGGAGAGAGGGCGGAAAACGCCGGCCTCTGCCCGGCGCTCCGGGCGCTTTGGAAAGGAATACCCCCCAGCCGCGCCCCTCCGGCCCGCGTAATGCTTGCAATCTCAACACAGCTATGCTAAAATATATAGAATTTATAGAGGAAATCTTGGCCGCGGCAAGCGGCCGCCGATTCTGACAACGAGGGATGATAGCGATGGCGGAACACAAACAGCTGGCGAAAACCTACGACCCCGGGGAAGTGGAGGACCGGATCTACCGGTTCTGGCTGGACGGCGGATACTTCCATGCCGAGGTAAACCCGGAGAAGAAGCCGTACACCATCGTTATCCCGCCCCCCAATATCACAGGGCAGCTCCATATGGGCCACGCGCTGGATAATACCCTGCAGGATATCCTGATCCGCTGGCGGCGGATGCAGGGGTACGAAGCGCTGTGGATGCCGGGCACCGACCACGCGTCGATCGCCACCGAGGCCAAAATCGTGGAGGCGATGGCCAAGGAGGGGCTGAAGAAGGAGGACGTGGGCCGCGACGGCTTTTTGAAGCGGGCCTGGGCCTGGCGGAAGACCTACGGCAGCCGCATTATTGAGCAGCTCAAGAAGATGGGCTCCTCCTGCGACTGGGAGCGGGAGCGCTTCACCTTGGACGAGGGCTGCTCCAAGGCGGTGCGGGAGGTGTTTGTCCGCCTGTACGAAAAGGGCCTGATCTACCGCGGGGAACGGATCATCAACTGGTGCCCCCATTGCCGCACTTCGATCTCGGACGCGGAGGTGGAGTTTGAGGAGAAGGACGCCGCGTTCTACCACCTGCGGTATCCCCTCGCGGACGGGAGCGGCTACCTGGAGCTGGCGACCACCCGCCCCGAAACCATGCTGGGCGACACGGCGGTGGCCGTCCACCCGGACGACGAGCGGTACGCCGCATATGTGGGCAAAAACGTGATCCTGCCGCTGGTCAACAAGGAAATCCCCGTGGTGGCGGATTCGTATGTGGAGATGGATTTCGGCACCGGCGTGGTCAAGATCACCCCCGCCCACGACCCCAACGACTTTGAGGTCGGCCTGCGCCACAGCCTCCCGGTCGTCACCGTGACCGACGAGGGCGGCGTGATGAACGAGCTGGCCGGCAAATACCAGGGCATGACCATTATGGAGTGCCGCAAGGCGATCGTAAAGGATTTGCAGGAGCAGGGCTACCTGGTCAAGATTGAGCCCATGAAGCACAACGTCGGCACCTGCTACCGCTGCGGCACGGTGATTGAGCCGCGGGTGTCAACCCAGTGGTTCGTCAAAATGAAGCCCCTGGCCGGCCCGGCGATTGACGCGGTCAAAAACGGCGAGACCAAATTCGTGCCCGAGCGGTTTGAAAAGGTATATTTCCATTGGATGGAGAACATCCGCGACTGGTGCATCTCCCGTCAGTTGTGGTGGGGGCACCGCATCCCGGCCTGGTACTGCGAGGACTGCGGCGAGACGATCGTCAGCCGGCAGGATCCCTCCGCCTGCCCGAAGTGCGGCGGGACCCGCCTGCACCAGGACGAGGATACGCTGGATACCTGGTTCTCTTCGGCCCTGTGGCCCTTCTCCACCCTGGGCTGGCCGGACAAGACGCCGGAGCTGGAATATTTCTACCCGACCGACACCCTGGTGACCGGGTACGACATCATTTTTTTCTGGGTGGCCCGCATGATCTTCTCCGGCATTGAGCAGATGGGGCAGGCGCCCTTCCACACGGTGTTCATCCACGGCCTGGTGCGGGATGCCCAGGGCCGCAAGATGTCCAAGTCCCTGGGCAACGGCATTGACCCGCTTGAGGTGATCGGCCAGTACGGCGCGGACGCCCTCCGCTTTACCCTGGCCACCGGCAACAGCCCCGGGAACGATATGCGCTTTACCGACGAGAAGGTGGAAGCCTCCCGCAATTTTGCCAACAAGCTGTGGAACGCCGCCCGGTTTATCCTGATGAATATCGGGGACAATGAGGTTGCGCCCGGCCTGCCGGCGGAGCTGGCGCTGGAGGACAAGTGGATCGTCTCCCGCTTCAATACCCTGGCCAAGGCGGTGACCGAGAACCTTGAAAAATTCGAGCTCGGCATCGCGGTGCAGAAGCTGTACGATTTCATCTGGGATAATTTCTGCGACTGGTATATCGAGCTGTGCAAATCCCGCCTCCAGGGCGAGGGAGCGGACGGCGCCCGCCGGGTGCTGGTCTGGGTGATGACCGGGATGCTCAAGCTGCTGCACCCGTTCATGCCCTTTATTACGGAGGAGATCTGGCAGACCCTGCCCCACGAGGGGGAGGCGCTGATGGTTTCCGCCTGGCCGGTTTACGATGAGGCGCTCTCCTTCCCGGCGGAGGAAAAGGAGATGGAGCGGCTGATGGACGCCATCCGTGCCATCCGGAACCGCCGGGCCGAGATGAATGTGCCGCCCTCCAAAAAGGCGCAGGTGTATGTGGAGACCGGCTTTGCCGATACCTTCACCCGCGGCGCGGCCTTTATGGAACGGCTGGCCTCCGCCTCCGAGGTGACGGTGGGCGAGCGGTTTGATCTCCCCGGCGCGGTGAGCATTGTCACCGCCGACGCTACCATCAAGATCCCGATGGACGAGCTGGTGGACAAGGAGGCGGAACGCGCCCGCCTGTCCAAGGAGAAGCAGACGGTCCAGAAGCAGCTGGACGGCGCGCTGGCCCGCCTGTCCAATGAGTCGTTTGTCTCCAAGGCCCCGGCCAACGTGGTGGAAACCGCGCGGGAAAACGCGGCCCGGCTCCAGGAAAAGCTGGCGCTTCTGGAGCAAAGCCTCGCCGCCTTGGCATAAATTTGCTGTTCACAGCGGCCCGGATATAGTTGCCGGGCACGAAAAAGGCCCCTCCGATCGGAGGGGCCTTTTTGCATCGCTGCGAGACGTTTTACTGCTGCGGGTTTTGGTTGGTCGGCTGCTGCGGCTGCTGCGCAGGCTGGCCGTTCGGTGCCTGGGCCGGCTGCTGATACGGAGCCTGCGGCGCCTGGTTGTAGGGATACGGCTGCTGCGGCTGGCCGCCGGCCGGCGGGGTAGCGTATACCTTCTGCGCTACCAGGCCGAACGCACGGTCCGCCAGCGTGCTGAGGCCGGGGATCCCGGCATCCTTGCCCTTGGCGACCTTGATCAGCGCGACAATGACGCAGACCAGGACGAGCACATAAATAATCCACAGGACAATGTCCAGAATACGGGAGAGATGGTAGCTGAATCCCGGCACAGTATCCAAGATGTCGAAAACGTCAAAGACGTTTCGCACAATGGTAGCCACCAGGGAGAGGAACGTCGCCTGAATCACCTGCCGGGAGGCCCATTCATCCCGTTCCGCTACCAGGACAAAGCCCAGGAGCAGGAGGCACAGGGTGGTCTGTTGCAGGAAGGCGAAGACAAACGCCAGCACTGCGTAGAACGCCAAGGAGATGCCTAGTTTACCCTTACGCATAACAAAAACCCCTTTATGTATAAATTCCCGGCTTTCCGCCGGCGGGGCAGCCCTTCCTTTCGGCCGGCAGGCGACTCCGGCCCGGGACGGCGGCCCGTTTATTTATAGTGTAAAAGAATTTCGTCCCAGTGTCAACGGGGGTACCGGGTTTTTTGCCGAAATCTTCACCGGAAGCGCCCGGTTCCGGCTTTGCCGCGCATAGGGGTAGGGAAGCAGCGGCGTTCCGCCGCTTTTCCCGGCGCAGCCGCCTGGAAAAGGTTGACGCAGACGGGGCGGGCGGCTATAATGAAAAGCAACAGGAAGGGGCGAGGCATCATGACCAAGCAGCTCAAAGCCATCCAGGAATACTGCGATTCGCAAAACTGGAATTATTCGGTAAATGAAGAGAAAAATTACCTCACCATGCGCATGTCCCTGCGTTCGGTGGAATCCTGCACCATCTACGCCCAGGCGCGCGGGGAGGACGGCTTTACCATTTACACCGTTTTCCCGATCAAGGCGCCGGAAGGCAAGCGCGACGCGGTCGCCGCTTTCCTGACCCGCGCCAATTATGGGCTGATCGTCGGCAACTTTGAATTGGATTTTGACGACGGGGAAATCCGGTACAAGGTCACGGCGATCAACGGGGAGGACAACCTCCTGCCGCCGGATGTCACCGAGCGCCTGTTTGATATGGGCTTCTGCATGTTCGACCGGTACGGGGAGGGGCTGCTGTCGGTTATCTACGGCAATGCGGCCCCGATTGAAACGGTTGACGCGATCGAACGCCGGGACGACGAGCAGGAAGAGGAGGACGCCCCGGTGGCGCCGACCGCTCTGGGCGGGACCATGCTTTCCTGACCCAGCGAAGGGCAGGCAAAGGCAGAGACAGGCAGACGAAAACGAGCCGGCCGGAGTACGGCCGGTATTTTTCCGCCTTTTCCTGCTGCTTCCCGGTATAGCGGACCTTATGCGGTACCCGGCGGGAAGGCAGGAGGCGGCAGAATTGCGATAGGAGGACGCCACCATGCAGAACACGCTTTCCCCAGAACCTCTTCCGGCACAGGCGATGACCCACGGCGGGAAATTCCACGCGGACGACGTATTTTCCGCCGCCCTGCTGCGGCTTCTCCGCCCCGGGCTGCGGATCCGGAGGGGGTTCCGCGTGCCGGAGGGCTTTGACGGGCTGGTGTTTGATATCGGCGGCGGGCGGTTTGACCATCACCAAAAGGGGGCGCCGGTGCGGGCGAACGGCGTGCCCTACGCCTCCTTCGGGCTGCTGTGGCAGGCCTATGGGCCCGCCGTCCTGGTCGCCGGGGGACTGCCGCCGGAAGAGGCGGAGGAGGAAGCCGCCCGCTTTGACGAAAGCTTTATCCAGCCGTTGGACCGGGACGACAACACCGGCTGCGGGCATCCCGTCGCGGAGATTATCGCCTCGTTCAACCCTGCCTGGGATGCGGACATACCGAGCGACGGCTGCTTTGAGCAGGCGGCTGCCTTTGCCGGCGTAATCCTGGAGAAGCGGCTTGGGCTCATCTACGCCGCCCGTCGGGCAAAGGCGCTGGTTGAGCAGGCCCTGGCCCGGATGCAGGACGGCGTGGTGGTGCTGGAGCGCTTCGCCCCGTGGAAAGGGGTGCTGGTTCCCTCGGCCGCCCGGTTTGTCGTCTATCCCTCCCAGCGGGGCGGCTGGTCGGCGCAGGCGGTGCCGGCGGAAAACGGGAACGGCGCGCTGAAATGCCCCTTCCCAGACTCTTGGGCGGGGTGCCCGGAGCCGGAGCTGCCGGCTTTATCCGGCGTCCCCGGCTTGACCTTCTGCCATAACAGCCGTTTTTTGGTTTCCGCCAAAACCAAAGAGGGAGCGGTTGCCGCCTGCCGGGCCGCGCAGCGGGAACAGGGCTGCCTCTGAAATAAGAAATCCGTTTGATGCGGTTCGGGAAGCCCGGCGGGGCCTTTTGCCCTCCATCCGGCTGTGGAGGCCGGGTGGAATAGGGGAATGCCGGAAAAGCAGGCGTTGGGGGTGGGAAATGTGAAAAACGTGGTGCTGAGTGCCGACGGTGACCGGATGGTGTATTCGGTACCGGATATTGTCGCGGAGAACTTGCAGGAGTACTGCCTAAGCTTCTGTGACCACTGGCTTTCGACCAGCCCCCATGCCGAAAAATACCGGGTCGGCGGGGGATATTGCTACAATGAAGCGGATTTTATCGCGTATCTCAACCGCTGGGTTTTTCCGGAACAGCCGTCCAAGCTGGTTGAAAACCTGGGATGGATCGCTTTTGACCAGGAGCTGCCGGATGGCTATCAAGGCCTGCCGCAATTCAATTTTTAACCGTGCGCTTCCGCAGGCGGCGAGATGCGCTGCCGCTGTCGCGCGATACAGGAAAGCCGGGCCGGTCTGCAAGGTCCGGGGGAAATTTACCGCTGCCGCTTGACTTTTGGACGGGCCGGTGATACATTGATAAAAAGAGCCGGGGCAGTGCTCACGGCTTTTGCGCAGTAACCTGCTCCGTCCGCAGGAAAATTGGAAAATCCGACGATGGGGAAGGCGCTTCCTCCCGCCGCCAGAGAGGGCCGCCGCGTGCTGAAAGCGGCTTCGGAAGGGGAGAAGATGGCTACCGCCCCGGAGGCGCGCGCCGCTCAATGCCGTTTCGGCAGCAAGGCGCGCCGGCTGGCCGCCGTTACCGGCTCAATGAGGCCGGCCGCCTTGGGAAGGCAGCGCCGGCGAACCAGGGTGGAACCACGCGGCTGACCGGCCCCGTCCCTTTTGTGGGACGGGGCTTTTTGCGTGCTCAGAATGTCCCGGCGGCGTTTCGGCCGGGGAGAAAGGATGGATAAGCATGATAAACATTACGCTCAAGGGCGGCGACAAGCGGGAGGTTGCGGAGAATACCACGGTGGACGCGCTCTGCCGGGAAATTTCGATGGGGCTGTACCGGGCGGCCTGCGCCGCCCGGATTGACGGGAAGGTAGCCGACCTGCGCACCCCGCTGACCAGGGACTGCACGGTGGAAATCCTCACCTTTGATTCCCTGGACGGGAAAAAGGCCTATTGGCATACCTGCTCCCACATCCTGGCGCAGGCGGTCAAGCGCCTGTACCCGGAGGTCAAGCTCGCCATCGGCCCGTCAATTGACGAGGGCTTCTACTACGATATGGATTCCCCCTTCCCCTTTACCCCGGAGATCATGGAAAAGGTTGAGGCGGAGATGCGCAAGATCTGCAAGGAGAAGCTGCCGCTTGAGCGGTTTGAGCTCCCCCGCGCCGAAGCGCTCCGGCTGATGGAGGAAAAGGGCGAGCCCTTTAAGGTGGAGCTCATCAACGACCTGCCGGCGGACGCGCATATTTCCTTCTACAAGCAGGGGGAGTTTACCGACCTTTGCGCCGGCCCCCATCTGCCGGATACCGGCCGGGTCAAGGGCAACGCCCTCAAGCTCACCGCCTGCAACGCCGCCTACTGGCGGGGGGATTCCAGCCGGGAGACCCTCCAGCGCATCTACGGCGTCGCCTTTACCAATAAGGAGGAGCTGGACGCCTACCTCCAGCGGATTGAGGAGGCCAAAAAGCGGGATCACCGCAAGCTCGGCAAGGAGCTCGGGCTGTTTACCATCATGGACGAGGGCCCCGGCTTCCCCTTCTTCCTGCCGAAGGGCATGGTGCTGAAGAACACCCTGATCGATTACTGGCGGCAGGTGCATAAGCGGTACGGCTATGTGGAGATTTCCACCCCCGTTATCCTCAGCCGCAAGCTGTGGGAGCGCTCCGGCCACTGGGATCACTATAAGCAGAATATGTACACCACCGTCATTGACGGCGAGGATTTCGCCATCAAGCCGATGAACTGCCCCGGCGGGATGCTGGTGTACAAGAGCGAGCCCCACTCCTACCGCGACCTGCCCCTGCGAATGGGTGAGCTGGGCCTGGTGCACCGGCACGAGCTGTCCGGCGCGCTGCACGGGCTGTTCCGGGTGCGCTGCTTTACCCAGGACGACGCCCATATTTTCATGACCTGGGACCAGATGAAGGACGAGATCAAAAACGTCGTCAAGCTGTTTGACGAGGTGTATTCGGTCTTCGGCCTGACCTATCAGATCGAGCTCTCGACCATGCCGGAGGACCACATGGGGGACGAGAAGGACTGGGAGTTTGCCCAGGAAACGCTCAAGGAAGCCATCACCGAAATGGGCAAGGATTATGTTGTCAACGAGGGGGACGGCGCGTTCTACGGGCCCAAGCTGGACTTCCACCTGGCCGATTCCCTGGGCCGCACCTGGCAGTGCGGCACCATCCAGCTGGATATGCAGCTGCCAGAGCGGTTTGAGCTGGAGTATGTCGGCGAGGACGGCCAGAAGCACCGCCCCGTCATGATCCACCGTGTCGTGCTCGGCTCGATTGAGCGGTTTATCGGCGTGATTACCGAGCATTTTGCCGGCGCGTTCCCCGTCTGGCTGGCCCCGGTGCAGGTCAAGCTCCTGCCCGTGACCGACCGGGCCGCCGCATATGCCGGCGAGCTGGCCGCGAAGCTCGACGCCAAGGGCCTGCGGGTGGAAACCGACCTGCGCAATGAAAAGATCGGGTATAAAATCCGGGAGGCGCAGATGCAGAAGGTGCCGTATATGCTCGTCCTGGGCGATAAGGAGATGGAGGCCGGCACGGTGTCGGTCCGCTCCCGCAAGGAGGGCGACCTCGGCGCGCAGACGCTTGATGACTTCCTGGCCCGCATCCTGCGCGAGGTGGA
>CAJFQI010000038.1 GCA_904419005.1 Candidatus Avimonas faecium
CCAACTGATAGAGTCCCCTAACTGCTGGCGGACGGCCGGGTGCCGCTTGAGGCGAGCGGCGGCATCACGGCCGAAACCCTGCGCGCTGTGGCGGAAACCGGGGTGGACATCATTTCAATCGGCGCGCTCACCCATTCGGTGAAGGCGCTGGATATCTCGCTCAAGATCCAAAAGGCATAATCCCAAGCAGGCCAAGGGGGCGGGCAGGCTCGTGCGAGCCGCCTGCCCCCCTTTTTTGCATAAACGCTGAAAAAAGTGCAGTTTTTGTTGAAGAATCGCTATTTACTTGCTTTGGCCGCCCTGCTATAGTGGATGAAGGAACCCCGCGCAGCGGGAAAGCGCAAAGGGAGGGGAAGGCGCATGGCTTCGGGAATGAAAAGGGCCGCCGCTTTTTTGGCGGCGCTCTGCCTGCTGCTTTTGTGCGGCGGCTGCCGGAAAAAACCGCAGGAGACGTCGCGGCAGGCGGAGGCTTCCCAGGATGGCTCCGGCACCGGCCTGGGAACCGCGGCTCCGTCTGCGGCGGAATGGCTGAACTCGCCGTATACGGTGTGCCGGGAGGAGGACGACGGGACCTATACCCTGCGGATTTATGCTTCTCCCGTGCAGTATCAGGCGGAGGACGGAGGGTACCGCTTGTTTGACAATTCCCTAAAGGAGGCGGAAAAAGATCCCTTCGCCTACCAAAACCAGGCTGGCAAAGCGACGGTGTATTTCCCGAAAACCCTTGGCTTTAAGGTGTGGCTGGAATGCGGTCAAGAACGGGTGATCCTGCCGTTTGGAGGGTTTTTCCGCGGCTTTTCGGACGGCGAACGGCAGGAATATACCAACGCCTATGGCGATACCGTGGAGGCGGTGGTATACGGGCGGGAGGATATGGATGTCGCCCTCTACCCCACGCCGCTGGGGATACAGATGGAGTTCACCCTAAAAGAGCCGCTGCTGACTTCGGAGATTAGCTGGCCCCCTACCTGCGACAGCCAATTTTGTGAGGACAAGGAAAACGGATACCTCTCGTTTCAGACGGGGAACATAATGGAGTGGATCCTTCAGCAGCCTCTTTTGGCGCCGAAGGAGGGGCAGCTCCAATTTTACGGCGGCCTGAGGGCTTATGGGGAAAAATCTGACTACTTTTTTCTCATCCCCTTAGAGGAAACGGGAGCAGCGTACCCCTACCGCCTATGCCTGGCTTTTGAAAAATATGCCGATAAGTTGCCGGATTCTACCGCCTATTCCGAGTGGGAGGCCAATTCCTACCTCAGCCGCGCCGCCCTGGTCGGCCGTTCGGAGCGGGGGGAAGGCCGGCATTACACCCGCCTGCGCTTGCATGACTTTATGACGCTGTCCCCCGGCAGCGTTCTTGAGGCATCCTACCATTTCCGCCGGCTGGACGGCGCGGGCGAGGTTTCCATTGAAGCCCGGGAGGCGGAAGACGGATGGGCCGCCTCGCAGCTCCTCTGGGATTCCCAGCCGGCGCTGGGGGATGCGGTCGGGGCGGCGGAGCCGGAGGGAAACGGCTGGTATGCGGTGGAAATGCGGTCCTTTGTGCAGGAATGCCTGGCGGACCCTACGGGGGAGAAGGAGTCCCGGGGCTTCGCCCTCTGCGGCCAGGGGGAGGGCAGCGCCCTGATCGCAACGTCGGACAACACCCTGTATCCGCCGTATCTTGAGCTGCGCCTGGAGGGGCTGCCGGCTTCCTTTGACCGTCAAAGGCTGGAGGCCGGCCTTTAACGCCGGCCGGCCTTGGCGCCCGGCGCTTTTGAGACGGCGCTCCCGCCATCCGCGAGCGGGGGCGCCGCCCTTTTATGCCGGCAGAGGCCGCTGTCCGGAAAAGCGCGCCGGCCGGGTTTCCGCCTTGTCCGCTAACACGCGGCCCCGGCGCGCGCCTATTTCGGCTGGGAAGAAAGGATTTACAGCCTGGAAAACAGGGCCGTCCCCGGCCTTTCAACACTTGGCCCGGCGCCTTTTCCTTGGCCCGGCGAGCCTTTTGGCAGCCGCCTGGGGCATCCGGCTGGATGCCGGCCGGGAACGATTGTTCACAGTTTCCACGGAGTTTTCCACATAGTATAAAACGTCCCGTTTATTCAGAAACCGGGGAGGGCTTTTTGCAAGCCCTTTTCTCCATTTTCTCCGTGCAAGGGACGGCTGAAACGCAAAAAAGCCGGGGGATGTCCCCCGGCTTTGCCGTTTTCCGTCCTCTGCGCCGCTGTACGCCGCCCGGCGGGAGGCCCTATGCTTACATATGCTCCTCAATGTAGGAAACGACTTCCCCCACGGTGCGGATATTCTCAATCTCCTCGTCCGGGATCTCCACGTTAAACTCGTCTTCCAGGGACATCAGCATATCGACAACATCCAGCGAATCGGCGCCGAGATCGTCGGCGATATTCGTGTCCAAGGTAATCGTATCCTCCGCAACGTCAAACTGATTGCTGAGAATTGCCTTAACCTTCTCAAATACCATCCGGTTTCATCCTTCCCCACTTAAGGTCTGTAATTTTGCCGCCGCGAAATGGACAGCGGCGCGGCTTTGTGCTATAATCCAAACGACAGCCTGCCCAAGCCGCCTTCCGTGCTGTCCCCGGTACATCCAAAATATTATTAGCAAAATCCCGTTTTGTCAATCACCTTTTGGAAGTTTTTTCATAAAGGCGCGGGGAATCCCGCAGAGGCGGTCGGGTTCCGGGCTTTTTTTGTATTTTTCGGCGCTTTTCGCGGCGCCGCGTGGAAAGGAAGCAGCAGCCATGAACGCAAACGCCCCCTTTTTTGTGATCGGCCATCCGCTGGGCCACAGCATGTCCCCGTTTATCCACATCCGCCTTTTCGCCGCCCAGGGGATTACCGCCCGCTACACGGCCAGGGACATCGCCCCCGACCGGCTGGAAGCGGAGCTGCCGGACCTTTTGGAAACGGCGGGCGGGCTGAATGTGACGATCCCGTATAAGCAGGCGGTCATCCCCTTCCTGGACGGGCTGCGGGGCCGGGCGGAGCTCTACCGCTCGGTCAACACCGTTGCCATTACGGACGAGGGCTGCTTCGGCTACAATACCGATGCCGAGGGCTTCCTGGCGGCGCTGGAAGGCGGGGGCGTCGCGCTCAAGGGCCGGGTGGCGCTCCTGGGCTGCGGCGGGGTTGGCCGCACCTTCGCCTGCGAGGCGGCCCTGGCCGGCTGCACCATCGTCAACGGGGTGCGGGAGTCCGACCTGCCCCAGGCCGCGGAGCTGGAAGCCTACGTCCGCCGGCTGGCCCCGGAGGTAGCGTATGAAATCACCACCCTTGACCGTTTGCAGGGGGATTTCGACCTGCTGATCAACGCCACGCCGGTGGGGATGTATCCCCACGCGGACGCCATGCCGGTGGAGAAGGCCGTGCTCGACCGCACGGCGGCGGTATTTGACGCGGTGTATAATCCCGGCGTGACCGCGCTGTTGGCCTGTGCGGCCGCGTGCGGGGCCAAGACGGTGGGCGGGATGCCGATGCTGGTCTGGCAGGCCGCGATCGCCCACCGCATCTGGTACAAGGCGGAGTTTTCCGCCGGCGACATGGCCGCGCTGGTGGAGGCGTCCCAGGCGGAAATGCAGCGGCTGTTCGGCTGATGCCTGGGCTGTAAGGGCAGCTCTTTCCCGACGGGATGTCCGGGAAGGGCGCCCGGGGCGAGGAAAGGAGTTCTATTTATGCGCTGTATCACCCTGTGCGGCTTTATGGGCTGCGGGAAAACCACCGTCGGCCGGATCCTGGCGGAGCAGACCGGCCGGGAATTTCTGGATATGGATCAGGAAATCGAGCGGCAGGCGGGCCTCACGGTTTCGGAAATCTTTGCCCGCTTCGGGCAGGAGGATTTCCGCCGGCGGGAGCGGGAGCTCTGCGCCGCCCTTGGCGGCCGCCGGGACCTGGTGATCGCTGCGGGAGGCGGCGCCCTCACCTTTCCGGAAAATGCGGCGGCGCTTGCCAAGGGCGGCGCTGTGGTGCTGCTTGACGTCCCCCTGCCCGTTATCCTGCGCCGGCTTGAAGGAGACACGACCCGCCCGCTGCTGGCCCGCCCGGATAAGGAGCAGGCCGCTGAGGAGCTCTATACCCGCCGCCTGCCCCTTTACCGGGCGGCGGCCACCCATATCGTCCCTGCGGACGACGCCCCGGAAATGGTCGCCCAGGCCGTGCTGAGGGCCATCGGGGAATAGGCGGGTAAACGGCGGAAACCGCCCGGCCTGCGCGCAAAAGCGGCGGGCCGGGCGGTTTGCTTTCATCTGCTTTAGCGTAACGGCAACCCCCGGCTAAGCCGGGAAAGGCAGGGACGGGTCAGAGCAACGATGAGCCCCGGCTGCCGTTTGGGCTCAGGGACAGCGGCCTTTGGGGCCGGATGCGTGCGGCGCGGCGGAAAACCGCCTGCGGGCCTTCCGGGACGACGCCCCGCCTTTTAAGGCTTGCTTATTGCCGGCCGGCGGAGGAAGCCGACGAAAGCATGGGCCGTCAGGCCTCCCCGGTCAGATGGCCCTGGGTTCGCAGCGCCGGAAAGCCCCATTGGCGGAGCACCTCGTAGGCTCCCACAGCCACGGCGTTGGACAGGTTGAGGGAACGGGCCGCGTCATCGTCCAGCATGGGAAGGCGGACGCACCGCTCCCGGTTGGCGGCCAGGAGGGATTCGGGGAGCCCGGCGGTTTCCTTGCCGAACACCAGGTAGGCGCCGTCCGGGTAGGAGATGTCGGCATAGATATTTTTAGCCTTGGTGGTGAAATAATAGAAGGGCCCGGCGTTGCGGGCGAAAAAAACGTCCAGGTTTTTGTAATAGGTGATGTGCAGCAGGTGCCAATAATCCAGCCCGGCCCGCTTGAGCTTCCGGTCGTCAATCGTAAAGCCCATCGGCTCGACGATATGCAGATGGGCGCCGGTCGCGGCGCAGGTACGGCTGATGTTGCCGGTGTTCTGGGGGATTTCGGGCTCCACCAGGACGATGTTGAGCAGGGGCATACAAAAATCGGTCCTTTCCGATGAGGTTGGGCGCGCCGGACGCAGACGCCCGGCGCGCTTTTCATTTTACGCCGTTTGTTTGCAAAATACAATCTTTCCAGCAATTTACCCGTTTGAAAAAGCGGGCTGTGCGAAAGAATAAGAACGGTTCGGAAAGGACGCAAGCCGGCGTTGCGGCTCCGTCCCGAAGAATGCTGAATTTTCGGACAGGAGGAGGGGAAACGGATGACCAAGGGCGTGATGGGCTTTATGAAGGGCATCGGCATGGGCATCGCCGTCGGATGCGTGGCCGGCGCGGCCGGCGCCGCGTATATGCGCTCGAATAAAAAGAGCGTGAAGAAGAACGTGGGCAAGGCGCTGCGCAGCGTGGGCGATCTGGTGGACGACGTAACGGGCATGTTTTAACCGGCTCCGGAGGGCAGGCGGCGGGGAGGGAGGCCTCCCCGCCGCCGCTTTCTGTCTGCCGGCCCCGCCGCCGGATCCTCCGGGGGCTTGTCCCGCCCCTCAGGATATGCTATATTGGGTGTATCCTTGGAAAGGCGGGTGCGGTTTATGCCCTCGGCTGCGAAAGCGCAAAATTCCATGACGGTTTCCCTGATGCTGCTGGACGATTCCTTTGAGGCGACGGCTGTGATTCGCTGCCCGGCGTATGCGGACACCTCGTTTTCCTTTTCCCTTAACGCGGACCTGGCGGTCCGGTCGGCGACGGACGGGGAGGGGCCGCTTTCCTGCGTACGGACCGGGACGGAGAAGCTGGAGTTTACTTCCCCCGCCCAAAGGGTGACGGTTACGGGCGGCCGCCCCTTGCGGGAGCTCCGGATCGCGTACG
Source organism: Candidatus Avimonas faecium (assembly GCA_904419005.1). GTDB lineage: Bacteria > Bacillota > Clostridia > Oscillospirales > Acutalibacteraceae > Avimonas > Avimonas faecium. Next base: position 5,792 of record CAJFQI010000038.1, read on the forward strand.
CCGGCCGCGTCCAGTTCTCTTTCCCGGAGCGGAAGAACTTTCACAACATCATCACCCCGGACATAGCGATGCTGAGCGGGTATTCCGCCTGGTTCCCCCAGCGGCTGCCGGTGGCTGTTGAGGAGGATCGGGTGCTGGTGAAAAACGGCCGGGAATGGTTCGTTGTCCAGGGGGCATACGACCAGGCAGGCGACCAGTGGGTTTACGGGGGCGACACGGCGTTTGAGCCTTACAACATCGCCGCCTACCGCCGGGAAAAGCTCCAATGCTTTTCCAATCCCTGGCTCAATATTTATTTTGTGGACGACAGGATCCGTGAGCAGGCCCAGCGGGCGGAGCGGGCGTACCGCGAGATCATCGAATATTACAACGGGGGCCTGTTTCGGGAAGAAGCCATCCCGGTTTTGAATATCGCCTGCGCCTCTCCGGCGATCACGGCCGGCGGCGGGTATTACCGCCCCGGCTTTATGTGGTGCCCCACCCTGGGGGACGACCCGCTGGAAACCGCCTGGCTTTTCGCCCACGAGACGGCCCACCGCTGGTGCAGCGGGGCGGATACGTCCAGCTGGGAGGACTGGCTCAACGAAACGGCGGCGGAATGGGCGTCCCTGCTGTTTGCCCTGCATAAAGGGGATACGGCGCTGTTTGACTATATCCTGCGCCCCAAGCTGGAAAACGCGCCCTCCCTCCCCGCTATCCGGACGGCGGACGGCTCCCGCCCCCAGGGCGTCCACGATAAGGGGACGGCGCTGTGGTATGGGGTGTACCAGCAATATGGGTACGAGACCATGTGCCGGCTGGTGCGGATCTTCACCGACCTTCCCTGTAAAAATACGGAAAATTTTCTGGCGGAGCTGGAACGGCAGGGGCTTCGGGACGCCGCATCCCTGATCCGGGCGGGGCTTGACGCGTAAAGGCGGGCGGCGGCAGGGAACCGTGCCGCGGAAGCTCCCCGCGGGGAATGGCCGGCAGGCGGCAGAAGCGAAGGGAAGCCACGAGAACCAAGGAGGACGAATGCGGATGAAATCCTTGTGCAACAGACGGCGGGGCGGCCCCGGCGAAAGCGCCGGGCGGCTCCGCCGGCGGAAGGAAGCGGCCCCTCCGGCGGCAGGATGCCGGCTTTGGACGCCGGCCCTGCTTTTGGCGGCTTTGCTGGCCGCGGCCCTGTTTGCGCTGGCCGGCTGCCAGGAAACGGATCCCCGCGCGATGCGGGAGGGCTCCGGTCATTTTGAGCGGCAGGACGCGCTGCCCGAACTTTCGGACGAAGGGGTAAAATGCGCGATCACCGAGGCGTATTACACCAACGACGGCGGGTTGATGCTGGCGCTCAAGCTGTCCAACGGGGGCGATGAGAACCTCCGGGTCCTCACCGTTGATGTGTCGCTGGAAAACGAGGAGGGGGAGGAGATCGCCGTCGCCGCGACCGACCAGGTTGACGAGGCGTTTTATGTGCCGGCCGGCGGATATGGCGACATGAGCTTTTATATTTCCCCGGACTATCTGGCCATCACTGACGACGACCTGGACAGCCTGACCTATACCATCCGCATCACGAGCGAGGGGCTCGGAAGCGCTTCCTCCACGCCCCCGGAAGAGGAATAGGCTTTTGCCGCCGTTTCACGGACGGGCCAGTGGCCAGGTTTGCAGGGCATTTCCCGGCCGCCCCCGCGCCGGCGGGCCCCTTGCCAAAGGAAGCGGGGGCTCTTGTCCATAAATAGGGATCAAGCCATAAAAAAGCTGCCGCAGAATCCTCTGCGGCAGCTTTTCCTATTTTTGCGGCATTGCCTCCTGCTTAGGCGGCGGGAACGACCTCCTGGTTGTCAAAATCGTCGGTATCCGGCGGAAGGGCCGGCGTTTGGGTCGTTGAGGGATCGGCGGTTGTATCCGTCTCCTGCTGCTCGGAAGTGGCCTCGGAGGTGGTGCTGGTAGTCGAATCCGAGGTGCTCGTGGTGCTGCCATCCGTCGTCATGTCGGCGGTAGTCCTCAAGGTGGACTGGGCGGAGGTGGACGTGGTTGTGGCGGGGGTGGTGGAATCGCTGCTGATCCCTGCGTTCGGGCTCCCTCCGTGGGTGGTGCAGTAGCCGGGGACGTTGTCCGGTTTGTAGTACCCTACGCCGGTGCTGGAGCAGCCGGTATTGGCCAGCAGGCCGGTGGTCTGGCAGAAAACCGCCTTGACAACCGTGCTGGGCTGGGTAAACTCCTTGGCATCCAGCCCCTCGTGCAGCGCGTTCATCGCCTTCTGCCAAAGCCGGCGGGCATAGGTGGTATCGGAGTTGTGGATTTCCTCGTTGTCGTCGTAGCCGAACCAGCAGGCCCCCACATAGTAGGGGGTGCCGCCGACGTAATAGACATCCTTGGTGTCGGTGGTCGTACCGGTCTTGGCAAAGGTGGTAAAGCCGTTGACCCCGTAGCCGCGTCCGGTGGCGCCGTTGCCGCCGTCAATAACCCGCTGCAGCAGCTGGTTCATGATGTAGGCGGTATTTTCGTCCAGCGCATGGACGTTGGTGGATGAGTTTTGCAGGATTACCTGGTTGTTCCGCTCCACCCGTTCAAAGGTATAGGGCTCATTGTAATAGCCGCCGTTGCCGAACACCTGGTAGGCGGCGGCCATCTCAAGGCACCTCACGCCGTCGGTCAGGCCGCCGAGCGCCAGGGACGGGACGATATCCGTCAGGATCTGGCCGTTGACCTCCTTGGAGCGCACCAGGGTGGTGATATGCAGGTTGTTCGTCAGGAAATCGAAGCTCCGCTCCGGTGTGAGCTCCATAATCAGCTTGGCAGGGATGGTGTTGAGCGACCATTTGACCGCCGACTCTATGGTGACGTTGCCGTTGTAATAGTTGTCGAAGTTGCGGGGCCATCGGCTGCCGTCCTCCAGCGTCATCGGATGGTCGTCCATGATGGTGGAGTAGGTAATCAGGTTCAAATCAATGGCCGGCGCGTAAACGGCAATAGGCTTCATTGAAGAGCCGGGCTGCCGCACTGAGGTGGTGGAGCGGTTTAAAATCCGGTTGGCGGTTTTTTCTCCCCGCCCGCCGACCGTCGCCACCAGCCGGCCTTGGTAGTCAATCACCGCCATGGCGGCCTGCGGGTCCTCTTTGTCGCCGCTGTGGTGCTCGGGGAAGTTGGCGTCGTCCTCAAACACCGCCTCCACCTTTTCCTGCAATTCCGGGTTTTCGCAGGAATAGATCTTCAGCCCGCCGTGGAAGTACAGCTGCTCCGCGTATTCCTCGGTATAGCCGTAGTTTTCCACCAGGGCGTCAATGACATCCTCAGTCAGCTGGTCAGCGTAATAATCCTGCACGCCGACCCGCTTCATATTGCTGCGGAACACCAGCTCCTCGTTATAGGCCTGGATGTACTCGTCCTCGGTGATGAAGCCGTTGCGGTACATCTCCTGCAAAACGACCTTTTGCCGCTGCTTGATGTTGTCCGGGTGCAGGTAGGGGTTGTACCGGCTGGGGTTCTGGGTGATGCCGGCGATCAGCGCGCACTCGGCCAGGCTCAGGTCCTGGACATCCTTGCCGAAGTAATAGTTGGCCGCCGCCCCCACGCCGGTGATGTTCCCGGACAGCGGCAGGATGTTGAGGTAAGCCTCAAGGATCTGGTTTTTGGTGGCGTTTTTCTCCAGGTCAATGGCGCGGAAAATTTCGCGCACCTTACGGGAGATTTTTACGTCGTCGTCGTCGGTGATATTCTTGATGAGCTGCTGGGTGATGGTGGAGCCGCCGTAGGTATTCGAGCGGAAATGGAATACCATATTGACCGCGGCCGAAACGGTGCGGATCCAGTCCACCCCGTTGTGCTCGCGGAAGCGCTTGTCCTCAATGGCGATGACGGCATTCTGCATATCCACGGGGATGTCTGCGAGATCGGTCCAAATGCTGTTGGTGCCTTCTACCCGCTGGATTTCCTCCCACTCCCCGGCGGAATTCTTGGCGTAGACGATGCTGCTTTCGTTGAGCCGGAGGTCGTCCAGGTCAATCGGCGAAGAGGAATCGACGTTGGCGATAACGTAGACGACCATGATGCACCCGACAATGCTGACGGTGATCGTTCCGATGAGGAAAATGGTCAGAATGCATTTCATGATCGCGGCAAACACCTTGCGGGTGACCCGCACCGGTTTTTTCTTCATAAAGCGTTTTACCGCGCCGGAGGATTTCCCGCCCTTTTGGGAAGGGGCGGACTGCCCGGCTTTGTTCGGCTGCTTCATTCTACCATCGGCCTCCTTTTCTGTGGAATCCAGGAAATGGCATAGAATCGCGTACACTTAATCTTATAGCAGAGGTGCCCAAATGTCAAATATCAAAACTGTAACATTCCTCCGACGGGGGCCGGGAAAGGGGGCTTGCAGGCGGGGTTAAGAAAATCTTTAAGGGAAATCAAAGAAAACCAAAGGAAATTTCGTGGATGCCGGCGCAGGAAAAAGGGCGGAGGGGGCGGGCGGCAAGAGAAATTTATGGATATTTTGCCCCGAAAGCGGTCAAAATACAAAGGAATCCCCGGAAAAGAAAAATTCTCCGCGTTGGCGGAGGCGGACGAAACGGCGGATCCCCCGGAAAGGGCTTTGCCCAGCGGCCCGGAGCAGGCGGCCGGGCGCTGCCCGCTCCGCAGGGACATCCCGCCCGAAAGGAGAGGACACCCCATGGAGGAATGGGAGCGGAAAGAAAACCCGTCGGAGGAGCCGGCCGTCCGGCGCCCGCGGACCCCGGCGGCCCTGATGGCGGCGGTCATCGGCGGCACGGCGGTTCTCCTGGCCCTGCTGCTGTTTTTGATCCTCAAGCCGCCGGAGGCGGAGGCGGAGCCGCCCGCGCCGCAGGGCGCTGTTTCCGGCACGCAGCCGGGGGAGGGGCCGTCCGGCGCCATGCTCTGTGTCCTGGGGGAATGGGAGGGCAAGCTGGCCGTCTTTGCCCCCAACGGCATCTCGCCGCAGGAGGTGTACGACGTGTATATTTCCACCCTGCCCGAAGAGGAGCAGCAGAAGCTGGAGCAGGGCATCCCGGTATATGACGAGGGAACCCTCGCCGGGCTGCTGGAGGATTACACCAGCTGAAGGGGACGGCGCCCGCGGCCGGCTGACGCAGAAGCACCGAATGCGGGCAGAGGAGGGCGCGGCAAAATGCACGATTTTGCCGCGCCCTCCCTTGTCCCGGCCAGGGCGTGGGCTCCCGCCGCTTCCCGGCCACTACATAGCCAGCACGCCGGTATCGCTTTCAAGCAGGATCAGGATCTGCTCTTCCATCCCCGTCTCCACGTTCACATAAACCAGCACCTTTTCCCCCTCCTGCCCGCGGCAGAGGAATTCATGGCAGTAGGCTTCGCTCAGCCCCTCAGAGGGGATCAGCGCCATCGCGTGGCTTTCCGGCGTCAGCCGGGTGGACAGGGCCGCGCGGGCCTCCTCCTCGGTTACGGCGACGGCGGGCAGCTCCCGTCCGGTGTGGTTTTGCAGGAATCCCTTGGCGTCGTACAGCACCGTCTCCCCGGTATCAAGCGCAATCCCCACTTTGACCAGGTCGGGATACAGGACCACCTCCTGCCCGCTGTATTCCGCGGCGGCGGCAAAATTGACGGTGAGGATGCCGTCCGCCAGGGAATAATACCGGAAAACGAATTCCCCCAGGCCGCGGCCGGCCAGGGCGGCCTGCGCCTTTTCGAGCCCTTCCTCCACCGTCAGCACCGGTTCCCCGACCGGGCGGGCGTTCGTAAAGGCCTCCACCACCCCGCCGGCCTGGGAGACGCTTACTGAAAGCAAAGCCGTCCCGTCCTCCCCGCCGCCGGTAAAAAGGTAGCAGGGAAGGTTGCCGTTGGAACTCCCTGTGTAGACGAGGGACTCCGCCCCGGTGGCTTTCTTTGCCGAAAGGAGCGCCTGGCTTTGGGAAACAGCGGCCTTGCCGGCCAGGTATTTCGGCTTTTGCTGCTGGATATGGTCGGAGAAGGGGCCGTCATAGATGAGGGTGGGGTAGTCGGCAAAGCCCTCCTCCATCTCGTGGAACCCGCTGTTGATGTCCGGCATCGCGGGCTCCTGCCCATCCCCGGCGAGCGCGTCCTGCGTGCTCTCCAGGGTCAGCGCCCCGTTGTACAGGTCGCTTTCCATCTGCCCCAGCTGTTTAGACAGGGCCGAGGCGTAGCCGGACAGCTGGTCCAGGGCCTCCCGCTCCTGCTCGGTCACCGGTTCGCCGCTTTCCACCTTGTCGGACAGCGCCATGCAGAAATTGCCCACCTGGGACAGGAACTTGTATGTGCCCTCAAGCTCCGTCCCTGCAATAGGAAGCTGGCTGAGCGCCATTTTCGCGTTCCCGGCCTGCCGCCACAGCGCGGAGGAGAGCCCTTCTATCTGTTTGGCGCTGGCGGCGTACTGGCCCTTTTCGAGCGTGATATCAAGGTTGCTGATGTATTCCGTCAGCTCGCCCAGCGCCCGCTGGTAGGAATATTCTATGGTGGTGCGGTATTTCCGCGCAGCGGTGTAGCCGCCGATTGCCGCCGCGGCTAAGGCGGCGATCAGGGCCAGGGTAAAGCTGATCAGCCGGACCAGGCTGCGGCGGCCCATCCTGCGAAAACGCTCCATAAAACGCCCTCCTTATTCCGAAAAGCATACGGGGCCGTAAGGGCGCCGCACAGCGCCCTTACGGTTTACCGTATGTGTATCTTTTCCGGAAAAGAAGAGGCTATGCGGGCAATCGCCGCGTTTCCTGTGGGAACAGCGGGGACAAATAGTATATTATTTATAAAAATCGCCTTTTTGTATATTTTTGAGCTGCCTGATGCGCTGTCTCCCGGCCGGCGGCGTCTGCTTGGGCGGGGCCGTTGGCGGCGGCGGGCCTCCTGAAAAAACAAACGCCGGGGCCTTTCCAGCGGGCAAGGCCCCGGCGTTCCGCCGTTTGCTTTATAACTGGCTTTCCTGGGCCGCGCTGGCTTTAATCCGCTTCCCCTTTTTCCCGCAGGGCGAAGGTGCCGAAGTAGAGCACGGCGGCGATGAGCACCACCATCGGTCCGGCCGCGACGGCGTTGTGATAGGAAACCAGGAGCCCCAGGATCCCCGAAAACAGCCCGAAAATCAGCGCCAGCAGGTGATAGCTCCGCATACTGCGGGCCACGTTGCGGGAGGCGGCGGCGGGCAGGATCAGCATGGCGTTGATAATCAGCAGCCCCACCCACTGGATGGCGAGCATGACAATCACCGCGATCAGCACCACGAACAGGTTGTCGAGCAGCTTGACCGGGATGCCCTTGCTGCGCGCTAGGGCGGGGCTGATGCTCACCGCATGGAGCTGGTTGAAGCAGAGCAGCCAGATGCCGGCCGTGGCCGCCAGGGTGATCCCCAGCACCAGCAGCTCGCCGGAGGAGATGCTGAGGATATCGCCGATCAGCAGGCTCTGGTATTTGGAGAAGCTGCCCCCGCGGGAGAGGATGACCAGCCCGAGCGCCACCCCGCAGGAGGAGAATACCCCGATCACCGTATCGGTCGAGGAAAGGCGGGAATGCCGGATGCGGTTCATCACCAGGGCGAACACCACCGCGAAAACCACCATCACCAGCCGGTATTCGGACAGGCCCAGCAGGACGCCGATCCCCACCCCGGTCAGGGCGGAATGCCCCAGCGCGTCGGAGAAGAAGGCCATCCCGTTGTTGACCACCAGGGTGCCGAGCATGGCGAAAAGCGGCATGATCAGCAGGATCGCGAAAAAGGCGTTGCGCATGAAATCGTACTGCCACCAGCCGAAGAGGGCGTCGACGAGGGAATCCAGCATACCAAAGCATCCTTTCAAGAAAATCGGGGCCGGCGGGCCGCCCGCCCTCGGCCCGGGGAGCCCGCGGCTAAGCGCCGGGGAAGGCCTGGTGGAAGGCTTCGCTGGCAAACACCTCTTCCGGCGTACCGCACGCCTTCACGCTGCGGTCCAGCAGCACCACCCGGTCGGCGTGGCGGCGGACAAAATCCAGGTCGTGGGACACCAGCAGCATCACCATGTCGCTGCTGGCCTTGAGCTGCTCAAGGACCGTGTAAAACAGCTGGAGGCCCGCCTGGTCAACGCCGGAAACCGGCTCGTCCAGCACCAGCAGGTCGGGGGTGGGCAGGGTGGCGGCCGCCAGCAGCACCCGCTGCAGCTCCCCGCCAGAGAGCCGCCCCACCGGCTTGTCGATCAGCGCGGCGGCGTTGAACCGGGCCAAATGCGCACGAAGCCGTTCAACCGTCCTGCGGCGGCGGGGCAGGAAAACGGGGTAGCCGGTGGTCAGGGAGGCGAGCATGTCGTACACCGTGGCGGGGGAGCCGGCGTCCACGCTGAGCGTCTGGGGGACGTAGCCGATCCGCAGCTTCCCGGCCGGCCGGCCGTCGTGGCCGCTGAATTCGACGTTGCCGGTGTGGGGCAGCTCACCCAGGATCGCCTTAAGCAGGGTGGATTTCCCCGCCCCGTTCCGGCCGATCAGGGCGGTCAGCTCCCCGCAGTGGGCGTGCAGGCTTACGTCCCGGAGCAGGACAGCGCCCCCGGCCGTAACGGTGATATGGTTGATCTTCAGGCAATGCAGCCCGCAGGTACTCATGAGCGTAACTCCTTCTTTCCGCCGGTCCCCTATTTGCTTCAGACGGCCGCGTCGCGCAGGGCCTGCGCGTTCTGCCGCATGGCGTTCAGCCAGGCGTCCTTATCGTCCTGCCCGCCCGACGCCGTATCCAGCGTCAGCACCCGGGCGTCGGCCGCGCTCTGCGCGATATAGGCATATTCCTGCGGGTATTGGCTGTCGTATAAAAGCAGCACCGAGCCCGCTTGCTCTGCCGCCTGCTCCGCTGCCCGGATGTCCGAGGCCGACACCCCGGAATCCTCCCCGATCGACAGGGCGGCCACCGGCCGCAGGCCGAGATCCTCCGCCAAATAGGCCAGGGAGTCGTGGAAGGTGATGCAGGCGTCGGTGGGCAGCATCCCGGCCGCCTCCTGCAATTCCTGGTATACACGGTCAATCTGGTCAAGGTAGGCGCCGGCGTTGGCGGCGTAATCCTCCGCGTGGCCGGGATCCAGCGCCGCCAGCCCGTCCCGCAGGTTTTCCACCTGCTGCCGGTAGCGGGCGGGGCTGGCCCAGATGTGCTCGTTGTAGTAGACGAGCTCCTCCTCTGAAACCTCCCCGCCGGCATCGTGGTCATGGTCATGGTCGTGGACGTGGAGGGATTCGAGCAGGGGCACCCCTTCCGACGTGTCAATGGTCGCCAGCTCCGGGAACTGTTTCCGCGCGCTGTCCAGGAAGCTTTCCGCCCCTGCGCCGTTGAGCAGGAGCGCGTCCGCCCCCGACAGGGTGATCATATTGTCCGGCGAAAGCTGGTAATCGTGCAGGCAGCCGGTCTGGGAGGGGACGAGGTTGACGACCTGGACGCCGTCAATCCCGTCCGCCACGTTGAGCGCGGCGATGTATACGGGATAGGAGGCGGCCACCAGCCGCAGCCGCCCGTCTTCCCGCTCGGTGACCCGGGTGAAGGCGGTGACGACGATGCAAGCCGCCAGGATTGCCGCCATCAGCAGGGCGACGGCGCCGTACCGCCGCCGGTCGGATTTGGTCATAGCCGCCGCTCCTTTCCGTGCGTTTTCAAGGCGAGGAAACCTCTCGCTTTATTGCAAATGAGTTGCAATTATCAGTATACCGCGGATTTCCGCGAAGTCAAGGGGAAAATGCGCGATCCCGAACGCAGCGATTGACTTTTCCGGCGGGACGGCTACAATGAAAGGGAACGCATTAGGTTAGAGCAAGGGGGGCGGAGGCTGTGCAGGATCCCAAAGGGGCGAAGCCGGACGAGAGGCCGGCGCCGGGAAAACCCGAAAAGACACGCAATACCCGGCAGAAGCAGCTGATCCTGGCTCTGCTGGAAGAAGCGGGAGGCCCCCTGACCGCGGGGGAGATTTATGCCCGCGCGGTGCGGCGCCAGCCCAGTCTGGCCAAATCCACCGTCTACCGCAACCTTGAGGCGATGCAGGCGCGGGGGGAAGTGGTGCGCGGACGCCTGGAAAGCGGGGAGAGCTTCTACGGGGCGGCGCATGGACAAGGGCACCGGCATTACATGATCTGCAAGGGCTGCAACCGGATGTTTGCCCTGCCCGCCTGCCCCCTGGCCAGTATGGAGCGGGACATTGAGGAGGCCGAGGGATTTGCGGTTACCGACCATGTGATCCAGATATACGGCTATTGTGCGGACTGCCGCCGGAGGGAGGGCGGCCCGTCCGCTCCCCCTGCGCCGGAGGGCCGGGGAACGTAAGGGAAACCCGGCCTGCCGGCGGGGAAGTGGTGCGCGGCGGCACCGCTCATTTTACGAAAAAAACGTTTGCAGGCCGTTTCTCGCGGCCTGCAAACGTTTTTTATTTAGAATAAACTGTTGCGGCTTTTGCCCGCTTTGGCCCCTTTTCCCTGTAAGCCGCACAACTCCCGTTTTCATTCCAGCGGCCGGCTGTTGGGGCCGCAGCCGCCGATACGCCGCGCAGTCTTTGATGTAGAAGGATACGCGCTTGCCGGAAAACATGGCATCGGCGCTTATGCCGCCGCGAGCGTCAGGCTCTCCGCCACCGTCGTCTGCTGCTCCGGGGTCAGGAAGCCTTCGCTGACCGCCAGCCCCACATATTTCCTTTGATCAAGGTCATACGCCAGGACGGCTGGATCCTCCCGGGCCCGGCCGTCCGGCATGATCTGCGCCTCATAGGTGGCTAGGCAGGTCGCCGCACAGGCGGTGTCGGTTTGCTTGACCGGGGTATACTGGTTATCCCAGGTGGCGGCGCTGGACATCAGCTGGTTGTAGACAGCCACATAAAAATACTCGTCCTGCGGGGATGCCCCCTCCGGAAGCTCGATCGGGAAATTGCCAAGAAAGCCGACGCTTTCGCCGTCAACCAGGATGTTTACCGGCGAATACAGCAGATGGGGCGCGGCGTCATTGACCGGGACCAGTTCCCACTCCTGCGGCACAACCAGCTCTGCCCGGATGGGGTTGTGGTCGCGGAAAGTGACCGCCACCGCCTTAAACCCTGCGGGCGCGTCGGCGCCGGTTTCCTCCACCTGGGCGTTGTTCTCCCAGGACGGCATCGCCGGGGCCGTCGTCGTCTCTGTGCCTGCCGGCTGCGCCGGCGTGGCGGTGCTTTCCCCGGTTCCGGAGGCGGTTCCCGCCGGAGACGCCGTCCCGCAGCCGGACAAAGCCGTCAGAGCCGCCGCCAGCACGGCGCCGTACAGGATCCTTCTGCTCCTATTCATGAAATGCCACTTCTTTCCTCGGCTTTTATGGTCTTGACCGCATGGCGGCCTTCTTACCGAAATATTGTATACGCCAGGCCGCAGGGAACCTGAAATCCAGTCGGCAGCGCCGCCCTGCCCTCCGTCAATCGGCAGCGCGATGCCGCCGGCTTTATTTCTGCGAAGCCTGGCGGCGGCCCCGCACGAGCTTGACGATCCGCAGGATCACGCCGATCACCACCAGGACGGCCACGGCGGCGATCAGGAGTTTGGCGATTCCCTCCTGCGAGGAATCATCCTCAATCGGGTCGGTCACCATCCGGGCGCTCGCGCGGAATTCCCAGGAAACGGGGCTGCTCTCCGCCGACGGGTCGCCGGTATAGGAGAAGGGGCAGCGGATGGTGACGAGGTACTCCCGCGCCTCCCCAGGCTTCAATTCCTCCACCGACAGCAGGGGCGTCTGGTCCGCCAGGCCGGTATAGGGCCCCTCGTACAGCAGGGAGCCGTCCTCCTGCTCCAGCGTTATGCGAAGCTGGGAAAAATAGGTCAGCGCGGCGGGGTCGTCATAGGGGAGCGCCGGCGTCATGGTCAGCGCCACGGCCCGCGGGGTTTCGTTGACCACCCGGAAGCGGCCGGCTTTCTCCAGCCCGCCGGGCAGGAGGGGATACTCCCAAAAAGCGGCCTCCGACGGCTCGGACAGGATAGCGCCCTGGCCGTCCTGCTCCACAATCCGGTACACCTTGTCTGCCGCGTCCGTTTCCGGGGGAACCGCGGTGGAAGCTGAGGCCTCGGTTTCCCCGCCGGACGTGTCCGCCGCCGCAGGCAGGGCGGGGAGCCAGACGGACAGCGCCAGCAGCGCCGCGAGCAGGCCGGCTGGGATGATCCGCCGCCGTTTGCATTTGAGCTTCATTCCGCAGGCCTCCCTTTCCCGGATTCCTCCGCTTGCTCCCCTTTTTCCCCGCTGGGGGGAGCGCCGCCTTTGCCCGGCGCCGATCGGCGCGAATGGCCGGCCTTGGGCGGCTTTGGGGGCGGGGCCGGGGGCTGGTAGACGCTCAGCAGGATCGAAAGGCCGATGAAGATCGCCAGCAGGACGACGATCAGGTTGACCGTCCAGGCGGGCAGGCCGAACAGGCTCCCGCCGCTCCCCTCCTCCCGGGTGGTGGACGGGGCGGACGTCGGGGCCTCGGTCGGCTCGGTCGGGAGGGAAGGCGCCGTGGTGGACGGCATGGCCGCGCCCTCCGCCAGGGGGTCCACCCCGGCGTTCAGCAGGGCGATCTGCTCCGCAGTCATGGCGAAATCGTAGATCGCCATGTCGTCAATCCGCCCGCGGAAGGTGGGCTCCCCCTCCCAGCGCCCGGCGCCGATGGTGAGCATATTGTTGCGCATTTCCTCCACGCCCAGGATCAGCGCCTCCTCAAACCACAGGCGGCCGTCAATATACAGCCGGATGGCCCGGCCGTCCATCGTCAGGGCGATATGGTGCCATTCGTTGAGGGGCAGGCCGTAATTTTCCGTGCCCGGTTCGGCAGGGTTCCAGGACTGCAGGTCGGTGACCTCCCCCCCGGTCCCCTGGTAGAACTGCATGAACACGCCGTCAAGAATCCGCCCCTGCTCGTCCGTGAGGGAGGAATCCCGCGCGTGAGGCATGACGGTCAGCCACAGCTCGTCGCTGTGGGAAAGGGTGAAAAGCCGCTGGGAATCCATCTCCTCCTGCGCGCCGGCGCTCCCCTCCCAGTAGTACCAGCCGGCGAAGGTCATGGTGTGCATCTGAAGCTGGTTGTACTCCAGCTCCAGCGCCTCGCCGGCCCCGTTGAGAGTCAGGGCCTTGCCGGTGCGGCCGTTGTCGCTCCAGGTCATCTCGGCGGCGGCGGTTTCCGCATCCGCGTGGTAATCGGAATAATAGTGGACGTAGGGGGATTCCTCCCCCGGCTCGCTGACAATCTGCAGCCGCCCGCCCGTGTAGCCCGCCAGCGCGGCGGCGCTCCAGCCGGCGCCGCACAGGGTCAGCGCCGCCGCTAAGGCCGCGCCCCGCCGGAGCCATAAAAACCGTTGCTTCATCTGTCTGCCCGTGCCTTTCCCGTGGATTTGCCGCGCTTGCTGCGGCCCCTATTTCTTGCGCCTGGTCAGGATGGTGAGGACTACTACCGCGGCCAGCAGCGCCACCGCTGCGCCGGCGACGATAAACGGCAGGGGGCTGGTCTGCTCCCCGGTCGCGGGGGAGGCGCCCTCCGCCGCTGCGCGGAGGCCGGCCGCGGCCGCCGTCAGCAGGGCCGCCAGCCCGTATTGCGCGCTTTTTTTCTTCATTAAGGATCTGCCCCTTTCGTCCGCGTTGGCTCGGCAGGCCTGGCGCTCCCGTCGCGCGGGAGAGCATCTTTGACCCTTTGCCGAAAAGTTTCTTCCAGTATACGCGGTTTTTGGGCGGAATTCAACCAGTCGGGAAGAATTCGGCCTGCGGGAGGGGGACGGGAAAAGCGGCCGCCGCGCGGAAAAACCGGCAATGTGCGGATAGCTCTTGCGGAGACAGGGAAAAAACGGTACAATGGTAGGCAAAGAGCCGTACCGGCCAACCCGCCCGGAGCCGGGGAGCGACCCCGTCCGGGGCGGGGAATCCAAAACAAGGAATGGTGGACGCCCATGCCCAGTACCTATGAATCGCCCTTTGCCTCCCGCTATGCCAGCCCGGAGATGCAGTACCTTTTCTCCCCGGACAACAAATTCCGCACCTGGCGCAAACTATGGATCGCCTTGGCGGAAACCGAGCAGGAGCTCGGCCTGCCGATCACCGACGAGCAGATCGCGGAGCTGAAAGCCCACGCCGACGATATTAACTACGACGTGGCGGCCGCCCGGGAAAAGGAGGTTCGCCACGATGTGATGGCCCATGTCTACGCCTACGGGCAGCAGTGCCCGAAGGCCAAGGGGATCATCCATCTCGGCGCGACGAGCTGCTACGTCGGGGACAACACCGACCTCATCATTATGTACGACGCGCTGCGGCTGGTGCTCAAAAAGCTGGTGAGCGCGGTGGAGCTGCTGGGACGGTTCGCCGAGGAGTACAAGGCCCTGCCCACCCTGGCCTTCACCCATTTCCAGCCCGCCCAGCCCACCACGGTGGGCAAGCGCGCCACCCTGTGGACTCAGGAGTTCCTGATGGACATTGAGGAGGTCGAGTACCGCCTGGCCGGCGCCAAGCTGCTCGGCTGTAAGGGCACCACCGGCACCCAGGCCAGCTTCCTGGAGCTGTTTGAGGGCGACCACGCCAAGTGCCGGGAGCTTGACCGGCGGATCGCCGAAAAAATGGGGTACCAGGCCTGCTTCGCCGTCTCCGGCCAGACCTACCCCCGCAAGCTGGATTCCATGATCCTGTCTACCCTCTCCGGCATCGCCCAAAGCGCCGCGAAGTTCTCGAACGACATCCGGCTGCTCCAGCACCTCAAGGAGGTGGAGGAGCCGTTTGAGAAGCACCAGATCGGCTCCTCCGCCATGGCCTACAAGCGCAACCCGATGCGCAGCGAGCGGATCGCCGCCCTGGCCCGGTACGTCGTCGCCGATTCCCTGAACCCGGCGATGACCGCTTCGACCCAGTGGTTTGAGCGGACGCTGGACGATTCCGCCAACAAGCGCATCAGCGTGGCGGAGGGCTTCCTGGCGGTCGATGCGATCCTTTCCCTGGTCATCAACGTGGTGGACGGCCTGGTGGTCAACACCGCGGTGATTGACCGCGACCTGCGGCGGGAGCTGCCCTTTATGGCGACCGAGAACATCATGATGGACTGCGTCAAGCGGGGCGGCGACCGGCAGGAGCTGCATGAGCGCATCCGCGTCCATTCTATGGAGGCGGCCCGCCGCGTCAAGCAGGGGGACGGGGTCAACGACCTGCTTGAGCGGATCGCGGGCGACCCGGCCTTCGGCGTCACTCTGGCCGACCTGGAAAGCGTGCTCGAGCCCTCCCGCTACGTCGGCCGCGCGCCGGAGCAGACGGCCGAATTCCTGCAGGAGCAGGTGGCCCCGGTCCTGGAGCGCCACGCGGATATGCGGGGCGTCAAGGTGGAAATCAACGTGTAAGGCCGCCGGGCGTCCCGCATCCCCGGGAAAGGGGGGTGCGGCTTCCCGGCCGGTCCGTGTTAAACCGAGGGGCAGCAAGGAGGAGCCGCGCGTGTTTTCGCGCGGCTCCTTTTGGCTTTTCCCGGCGGCAAGATCCCGCGAAGGAGGGCGCTTATGAGCGCAAACCATATCAGCCTTGAACTTTACCGCGTCTTTGATACCGTCGCCCGCTGCCGGAGCGTCACCCTGGCGGCCGGCGAGCTCTACCTCTCCCAGCCGGCGGTAAGCCGCAGCATCCGGCAGCTTGAGCAGGCGCTGGGCTGCCGGCTCTTCCTGCGCACCCCGAAGGGGGTGGCCCTGACCAGCGAGGGGGAGGCTTTGTATGCGCATGTATCGGCCGGCCTCGCCCAGTTCCGGCTGGGGGAAAGGGAGGTGCGGGAGCGCCGCAACCTTGAGGCCGGCGAGATCCGGGTCGGGGCCAGCGACATGACCCTGCGCTTTTTCCTCCTGCCCCACCTGGAACGCTTCCACACCCTGTACCCCCGGATCAAGATCAGCGTGACCAACGGCCCCACCCCCGAAACCCTGCGCGCCCTGGAACAGCGGACCATCGACTTCGGGGTGGTCAGCCAGCCCGTCGCGCAGGACGACGGCCCCGCCGGTATGCCCGCGCCCAGGACGGCCCGTTCCGCGGGGAAATTGGCCGAGCGGTTCACCTTTACCCCGGTCGGCCGGGTGCAGGACATCCTGATCGCCGGCCCGCGGTTTGCCGAGCTGGCCCGCCGTACCCTGCCCCTGCGGGAGCTGGAAACCCTCCCGTTGATCTTCCTTGAAAAGAACACCAGCACCCGGAGGTACCTGGATGGGTTCTTTGCCGCCGCGGGGTTGCATCCCCAGCCGGAATTTGAGCTGGCCACCAGCGACCTGATCGTCCGCTTTGTCCAGCGCAACCTCGGCGTCGGCTGCGTGGTCGAGGATTTCGCGGCGGAGGCGCTCCAAAACGGGACGGTCCTCCGGCTGATGCCGGACGCCCCCATCCCGCCCCGCCCGCTCTGCGTGGTGCAGAGCGGGCAGCCGGTTTCCCAGGCGGCCCAGCGGCTGCTGGAGCTGCTTCTGCCGAGTGCATAACAATATTTTATGGAGTTTATGCACAATATGTATTTTACTTATGCCTTTCTTTGTGATACACTAGGGGACGGCTGGGACGGGGCGGGTCTCCCTCCCGCCGGCCGTCCTCCGCTGTGCGGCGGGAGGGACCGGGGCATACCGCTTTCCCGCCGCCGTGAAGGCTGCTAAGAACGAGAAAGGAATGGTTATACTCATGGTCAGAGCGATCGTAGGCGCCAACTGGGGCGACGAGGGCAAGGGCAAAATCACCGACGTCCTCGCCGCGGAATCGGACGTTGTCATCCGTTTTCAGGGCGGCAGCAACGCCGGCCACACCATCATCAATAATTACGGGAAGTTTGCCCTGCACCAGCTTCCCTCCGGCGTGTTCTACCCCCACATCACCAACGTCATCGGCAACGGCGTGGCGCTGGATATCCAGAAGTTTTTGAACGAAGCCGCCGCCCTGCGGGAAAAGGGGGTCGACCCCAAGCTGATGGTCTCCGAGCGCACCCAGGTGGTCATGCCCTACCATGTGCTGTTTGACCAGTACGAGGAGGAGCGGCTGGGAGGCAAGTCCTTCGGCTCCACCAAATCGGGCATCGCGCCCTTTTATTCCGATAAATATGCCAAAATCGGCTTTGAGCTGTGCGAGCTGTTCGACGAGGAATATGCCTATGAAAAGCTCAAGGGCGTGCTCGAGGTCAAGAACGTCCTGCTCCGGGAGCTGTACCACAAGCCGGCCCTTGAAACGGACGCGGTCTTTTCCCAGCTGATGAAGCTGCGGGACGCGATCCGCCCCTATGTCGGGGACACCTTCCACTTCCTGCGGGACGCCCTCAAGCAGGGCAAGAACATCCTGCTCGAGGGCCAGCTCGGCGCGCTGAAGGATCCGGATTACGGCATTTACCCGATGGTGACCTCGTCCTCGACCCTGGCGGGGTACGGGGCGATCGGCGCGGGCCTGCCCCCCTATGCCATTCAGGACATCATCGTGGTGGTCAAGGCGTACTCCAGCGCCGTGGGCGCGGGGGCCTTCGTCAGCGAGATCTTCGGCGACGCGGCGCAGGAGATGCGGGTGCGGGGCGGCGACGCCGGCGAGTTCGGCGCGACCACGGGCCGGCCCCGCCGGATGGGCTGGTTTGACTGCGTGGCCTCCCGCTACGGCGTGCAGGCGCAGGGTGCGACCCAGGCGGTGCTGACGGTGGTCGACGCGCTGGGCTACCTTGACGAGATCCCGGTCTGCGTCGGCTACGAGGTGGACGGCAAGGTGCTGCGCGACTTCCCGACCACCCCCACGCTGGAAAAATGCAAGCCGGTGCTGGAGGTCCTGCCCGGCTGGAAATGCGACGTGCGCGGCATCACCCGGTACGAGGACCTGCCGGAAAACTGCCGGAAGTATGTCGAGTTCATTGAAAAGCAGCTGGAAGTGCCGGTCACTATGGTATCCAACGGCCCCGGCCGCGAGGAGATCATCCGCCGCTGACCATAAAACGCAAGGG